>DTPJ01000656.1 GCA_011334435.1 Candidatus Poribacteria bacterium
TGAATGAAAAACTATTGTTGTCTTTTTGACAATTATATGATAGAATTCCTTTACTGTCAATGAGCATTTATTCTGTGAATATTAGATATTTTAGGAGGATAATATGGAAATAGGAATAGCTTCATTGGGGAATTTAGCAAAACTTGGCAAAGGTGTCAGATCGCGTAGATGGTCTTCTTATGATAAAAGCGGAGGTAACGGCGACAGTTGGCCCATACCAGCAGGGACAACAGTTATGCTTGGAGAAATGCAGGGTGCCGGTTGCATAAGACATATTTGGATGACGACAACTGATGGCAATAATAATTTGCGAAGGCTTGTCTTACGAATGTATTGGGATGGTGAGGAAACACCCTCTGTCCAGTGTCCTATCGGTGATTTTTTCGGTCTTGGACATGCAAAAGCCAATTATTTTCAATCATTGCCATTACAAGCTTTTTGGCTTGGGATGAATTGCTGGTTTCCGATGCCATATTCCAAATCTGCTAAGATCACTATTACAAATGACTCCAAAGATGACAGTTTTCTATATTTCTATATTGATTATCAGGAATACGATAAACCGCTTGAAGGGGTCGGAAACTTTCATGCTAATTGGCGTAGAGAGCTTGTCGTTAGAAAGCCTGACCGCACAAATCTAAATACAACTGGTGATGATAATTACCTTATACTTGATGTTGAGGGGAAAGGACATTATGTCGGATGTTGTCTCCATATAGACACAAATGAACCCGGTTGGTGGGGAGAAGGTGACGATATGTTCTTCGTTGACGGTGAAAAATGGCCGCCAAATATGCACGGCACAGGCACAGAAGACTATTTTTGTGGTGCATGGAATTACAATATCTTGACGCAGACATATTGCACGCCATATTACGGATATAGTTTTAAGGGAAATTCTGATTATACAGGCAAGCATTCTCAATACAGATTTCATATAGAAGACCCTGTATATTTTGAAAAATCTTTAAGGTTCTCTATTGAGCATGGGCATGCAAATGATAGACAAGGTGATTGGACAAGCACTGCCTATTGGTATCAGATAGGTCGCTCAAAGCCATTGCCAGAAGTTGGCACTTTTGAAGACCGCTTGCCTTATGCTTTTGGTGGTCTTGAAAGATGGCCCGGCAAAGATCGCAGAGAATTGCCTTATTAATAAGAGGAAATAAAAAATCAGAGTTCTATCATATTATCAAAGGGAGGAATGAATGAATCCACGTGAGCGTCAACTTGCGACAATCCGTCATGAGCCTACTGATAGAATCTCTGTTGATGCGATATGTGTTGAGAATGTTGCTAATATCGCCGAATATTTAAAAATAGAGCTAAGTGCAGTTTTAGATCGGCTTGGTATAGATGGTAGAATTATATCTGCTAATTATATCGGAAAAATTCAAGAGCCTGAAAATGGAATATATTTTACCGAATGGGGAACACCAAGCACTGGTGATTATGGGACACATCGTCTCAATCCGCTTGCAGATATGGAAAGCATTTCTGATATAGAGAAATATCCATATCCCGATCCGACAAATTATGATTTCATCTCTGCGAGAAATGTCGCAAAGGCTTGGGGAGATAAATATGCTCTTCGGGGTCCGTATTGGAAACCATTGTTCTGTCAGGTATGTGACCTTTTTGGCATGGAAGAAGCGATGATCAGGATGCTGACCCAGCCAATTATCTTTGAGGCTGTTTTAGATCACGTTTTTGAGCATACATACGAGTTTTGTAAACGCTTATTAGACGCCTGTGGGGATTATATGCCGATATTGTGTCTTGGTGATGATTTCGCTACACAAAGAGGGCTTATGATCTCTCCTGAACAGTGGCGAAAATTCCTCAAACCGAGATTTGCCAAGTTATTTGAGCTTGGTAAATCAAGGGATAAATTCGTCTGGTTTCATTCCTGCGGTGATATAACTTCCATCTTGCCCGATCTGATTGACATAGGCGTCGACGTATGGGAAACAGTTCAGCTTCATACTTTGCCTATGTCTGCAAAAGAGCTAAAAAGGGAGTATGGCAAGCATATCACATTTTTTGGTGGAATAAACACCCAAAGGTTACCCTTTGCAAAGCCCGATGAAGTGCGCGCTGAGGTTATAAAGTGTATTGAGATATTAGGCAAAGATGGAGGATATATCTGCGGTCCCGACCATCACATAAAGCCTGATGTCTCTGTGGAAAACACATTAGCTTTATTTGATACAGCTACAAGCTTCATGATGTAGACCAGAATCTATTTCAAATTTTAGGCAAAACGTTTGAAATGGAAGAATAATGAATGGGAAGACCATTGGTTAAGTTATCGTTCTGGTTAAGAGTCTCTTAAAATTTGAACTGGACTGTCTGTTAAAAGAAAGGAAAATATATATCATGTCAAAACAAATATATTATTTTGATGCGGTTTGTTATCTTGGTCGCCATGTTCATAAGCAAGAAGGACAGCCTGAGACCGCAGAGGAAATCATATCAGCGATGGATCATTTTGGTATACACGAAGCACTTGTGATAGATGTCCTCTCTCGCGAAACTAACCCTATGGCAGGCAATAAAAGGATAATAGAAAGGACAAAAGACCATCCAAGACTTCATCCAGCCTGGGCAGGGCTTATGCCACAAAGCCAAGAACTTCCCCCACCGCAAGAGCTTGTTAATCAAATGCAAGAATTAGGCGTTGGGGCATTATTTTTGTTCTACGGTCAATTTGATATTCGTTTGACTGAATGGGGCATTGACAGTCTGCTTGAAGTGCTTGAAGAGTATAAAGTCCCAGTTTTTCTCTGTCCTATAAATTGGCGGGCAAGAGGCATGGATACTACTGATTGGTCAAA
>DTPJ01000160.1 GCA_011334435.1 Candidatus Poribacteria bacterium
ATTTATCAACCCAATAAGTCGCATATTTATCCATCGCCCTAACTCCTGCCTCTATGTTTTCAATAGGCGTTCCGGGATATACTCCCCAGACCATAGCTAATCCACCTTTGGGCGATCCAAGTGTTTTTATGCAGTTCAATATATGTGCATCAACTTCATCTGGTGTCCCTAAAACTGTGATATTTTGACGATCTATGTCCAGATGGATACATACCTTGCCCCAAGCGAGTCTCTTGATATTTTCAAGACCATTGACTAAGTCCTGAGGATTTAGGTTAGAAACCCCACATTCAATCAGATCAGGGATTATATCATTGATATATCCGTCAGAATGCAGATAAACATGGACACCATGCGCCCTACAATACGAGAATATCCGTTTATAAGACGGCTTTATGTATTTCCGCCAATCTTCAAGGCTGATCGGCAGTGCTGTTTGAGTTCCCATATCGTCGCCGAAGCTTATATAGTTCACTCCGCATTCAATATATCTTCTGACAACCTCAAACCAATAGTTTTCTATGATCTTTATAAGGTCAAAGACCTCAGGTCGTTCTTCTGCAATATCAAGCATAAAGTTATTGTAACCACGCATATAGGTAAGGCGAAGAAATATAAATCCATGATCAGTTCCACCATGATTCACATGTCCTAATTCATTATTTTTCTGATAATTCTCTTTTAACTGCTTCCAATTTGTGAAGGCATCTGGATCAGGTGGACGATATGTTTTAAGGGCATCATAAGATGCTATTGGATGCTCTATACATATACCATCAAGCGAATCAAGCGGATATATCCAACGTTCACCCCACATATTGACTATTTCAGTATTTGGTTTTACACCGGGAGATCGGTTAATCCCTACACTGACATATTTTGAAAAGCCTTCCATCCAATTGAGTTTTTCCTTATATTGCTCCCAAACTGGATATGTTATGCCCACATTTGTTCTTACAATTGGGTCATCGCCTTCAAGAGCCATTTGTTTATAGAAGTTTTCTCTTGCAGTTGCCATTCTTTCCTCCATTTTCTAATGCCAATTTGCCTTAATTTAAAATATGCTCTTTAAAATATACTCTATACCCTTCTCATTTTTCATATCTTCACTGATATTGAAATCTATGCCTATCTCATACAAAAAGTCAGGGGAAAAATCTGCCCCATTTTCCCAGACTATCGTATCTATTTCAGGGTCAACACGAAAGGTTTTGAAATAGTTAATATTTTTCAATGGTTCAAAAATCCTTCCATCAAGATGAGACTTTAAATCAATAAGTTTAACGGTCTTATCTTCAAAAGTTATCAATAATTTGTATTCAGATATATAAGAAGCATTTCTCACAAAGTGCATTTTAATCCTTTATACCACCTTATAATACATTACGATAATTATTCCAAAAAATCTGCTTATCTCTGGCATATATAAGCACCTAAATTTACCAATCCTTAAACGCATAAGTAGGTTTGCCCGTGAGTAAGCCAATAATCCCCCAGACACTACCTACGACAAAATCGCCCAAAACTAATCCCATAAAAAGCGGAAATGCCTTCCGATAAGCCTTTATTCCACCATATTTTAGGACAGCCCCTTTAACTGCCCAACTTATGAAAAATGGAAACCATAGCTTATCAAAATGATAATACCCTGCGAGCGGATACCCTAAGGGATGAAGGTTCCACCATATAAAACGTAACCTAAGAAAGGTATTTATCAAGACAAATACAAAACCAAAAGCAGTCGCACCAAGAAATCTTGTATCAGTCTCAACAGGACTGACTATCCATCTTTCAACGGTTGTGTATGCGGTAACACCTCTCCATGCCCCGACACCGCCATATTTATAATTAAACTGCAAAAATGCAAAAAACGTAATTATCAAGCTAATATAAGTAGAGATCATCATCACCTTCCATAGCCTTCTTGTATTGATACCTGACCTTTCTGCAAGTTTAAAGCTTTCAAGTTGAAAAGGCGTTGGGCTATTCCTAAACTCCTTTGTCATAGTCCAAAAAGGTGCTGATAATGTCAAAGTTTGGGCAGATATTCTGCGACTGCCAACAATAGCTACGATAAATTGAAGTGGACCCGAATAATGTATCCCCTGTAACGGCGGTCCTAATTCAGCTCTCATCCTTGTATATGCAAACGCTATTGAAAAGTATATCACAAAAAATGCAGTTGCGAAAAGTGCAGACATACCAGAATAATAACAGAATCCGACCAAAAAAGCCATACCTAATATAATTCCGATAGATGCACTGCGATAACTCATAGGTTCGTTTGAATCGTCTGCATAATCATCAGGCTTCGCTCCAAAAATGCGTTTGATAACCTGCCATAATGGCTTTCTGAACATCCATATTGCTACAATAGCGATGCCAAGATATGCTCCGAGTATCTGTTGATCCTCAAATGGATAACCGGGCATATTTAAACCTATGGCACTGCCAATTATCCTCTCAAATTTCCATATAAGATGAAAAAACCAGCATGAAAACAGCAGATCAAGCGGTATAGGAAAAGCAAGCCCTATCGCATAAGGCGTAATATATAATGAAGTTGTCCCCATAGCGTTCCAAGGTTTTTCTGTCAAATGCGGAGTAAGATCATATTTCAATGGTATTCGTGGAAAAACACTTGAAAAAACGTTAAGACCATTTATCAAACCTATCATTAAAGCAGTGCCTAATCCTATCAATAGAAGTTTATTTCCAAAAAAGCTCTTTACTGAATCAGACCTTGTCATCTCGTAAGGCAATTGAACTAACGGATATGTCAGCTTTTCCCTTTCTATCCATTGTTTTCTAACTATCGTGTTTATACATATCGTTA
>DTPJ01000158.1 GCA_011334435.1 Candidatus Poribacteria bacterium
TCATTAAGTAAAGCAATGTCACCTATGAAAAAGTTTGTCAACAATAAATTTGTCACCAGTAGATCGGAGAAAGAAAATACTAATCCTTTTAGAAGACAAAATCCATTGGGTCTCTAAAGGACCAGTCGTCAGTCAAAGGACCAGTCGTCAGTCATTCCTGCCACTGCTCCCTGCTCCCTGCTCCCTGCTTTCACAGGGACAAGCTTCGCAGGGACAAGCTTCGCAGGGGTAAACTGCATCAGGAATCCATACCATCTTTCTGTCATTCCTGCCCCTACTTCCGCAGGGGTAAACTGCATCAGGAATCCATTCCTTTGTTATGATTTTTCTGGATTCCCGTTTTCACGGGAATGACAAATTTGGAGCATTTTCATTTTTATATGGCTTTCTAATCCTTATGATAATTGGATTTAACTAGTTTTCAGAATTCTCAGTAAGAATAAATCATCATCAAATTACAGATCACTGATCACTTCACTTTTCCGCATGTTATTTATTGGAATTTCATGCCCAATTCTTCTCCCAATTTGACCAAATCTTGAAAATGTTCTTTATGTATCGGCAAACCTTCTTTTAAGAATTTTTGTCTGTTATACCATTCTATTTCACCGGGAAGATATATCCGATCTACTCCGTTAGCAGGCTTTGACGATCTGATCTTTCGTATTGTCTCGTCCATCTTTGTTTTAAATTCATTTAAAGGCGTGAAACTCTCAACGTTTATGGCAAAAAAGAAGTGTTCTGACGGCTCACCATTCTTTTTTAGGCAAGCTGAGATTCCACCAACTAAAGGACCTGCAAGCGTGCCTGCGACGATACCAAGTCCGTATCCTTTTGGTCCTGCTGCGGGGATCATCATTTTGCCTTTATTTGCATCATTTGTCGGTTCACCATTTTCATCTAATAGCCAGCCATCAGGTATAGGCTGACCATAAAGATTCATTGTGACAATTCGTCCCCAAGCGGCTATCCCGCAAGCCATATCCAAAACTATGGGAGGTTCATTTTTCGCTGGTATTGCATAAGATATTGGATTATTCGCTATTACAGGCTCAATTCCGCCCGGTGCTGTTATAGAAGCTTTCCCGGTGTTCGTTGTAGAAAATCCGATCATATCATGTTCCAAAGCCATCATAGAATAACACGAAGCGGCGCCAAAATGCTCACTATTAAAGACCCCCACCATAGCAACTCCAACAGTTTTCGCTTTATTAATAGCCAAACTCATACCCTTAACCCCAGCTAAATAGCCAGAACCCATATCACCATCAATTAGGGCAAATGCCAGACCCTCTTTTGTGACCTTCATATTTGGTTTTATATTGATAAATCCCGATTTCATGCCATTCACATAGCGACGCAATGCCCTTGTTCCGTGAGAATATACACCTCTTAAATCCGTCTCTACCTGTAAATTGGCGATTGTATCTGCGTCACTTTTAGAAACGCCAATTTTTTGATAAATATCACTGACGAACTCACGAAGTTCATTGGGATTTACTATAATCTCCTGACTTCTATCAATCATTTTAATCTCCTTCTATTTCCCAAGCTAATACTGAATGTGCAGGAAAAACTACCTCGCTATTTAGGATTGAAAAGTTAAGATGGTTTTTGTTTACGCCATTTCCATCTATTGACGAAATTTTGGCTTTATTAATATTAATGTTATATTCATTGAAATTGACATCTAATTTTGCAGATATAGGTTTATCACTAACGTTGACAAATATAAGCACAAGCTTATTGTCCTGTGGTAATTTCCATGCACCTGTCAATACCGATGGATTAGTAACCCACCATTCGCCAATCCATTGCCAATCAGCCTTCACTTCTGGAATATAGCCGATTAATTTTGGTGGTCTAAGCATTTCACCTGCATAAAAATATCGCCTTAAATGCCAACGCAATTTGACGACTTGTTTTAAGAATTCGCCATTTTCCTTATTATCAATAACGTCGGGGTCTATCCAACCGATCTGCTCTCCAAAAACCAGTTGTTGACCAGCTTTCATTTTCAATGCGAGATCAGCAGTTGTTCCACCACGATATGCCCTTCCGAAATTTTGTATCGCACTTGCGTAAACTGCTGGAAAAGCTGGAACTTGACCATTATACTGCCAAGTCCAAGAGAGATAACCATCAAGCCATTTAGCGTAAGGTTCAGCATTACATTCGCTTGTCAACATCGCGCCTTCTGGCATTTCATCTCGGATGGACTGAAGCATTTTCCAATAACCCTCAACCCACCAATGACCACCTCCGAGCGGATGTCCATGTTTTTTGTCCATGCAGAGTTTTGGCGACATTGCGGATATTTGATCAATATAGACTGAATTAACCTTGTATTCGTTAAAAAGCCTCATACAAATATCATATATCTTTTTCTGCCAAAATTCAGTCGCAGGACACATAACAGCAAAGCGAACTGGGCTACCATCTGACTCTCTACTGCCATACATCTCAATGAAAATTTCATTATTTTCATCTTTTGTTGCATAAGGCAAAGCAACGGTTGTAAATTGATAATCTTCAATGCCTTTATCTCTTGTATCCCAAAGTCTTCCGTTGATATATGGCATAACATAAACGCCCGCTTTCTTTAACTCTTCAACACCTTCGGCGAAACCATCAGTGACGGGAAAATAATGTGGATAGTCATTATCAAACGGTATCTGATGCCAGTTATACCAGTGAAAACCAACTGGAACGCCTATATATTCAGCGAATTTTTTCACTTTTGGAACGACGTTTTCTGCTTTTCCGCCGGTTGTGACCCATACGCAAAGCTCCTTCATCCATTCGGGGGTATCCTTCCGACCGTTCGCATCA
>DTPJ01000788.1 GCA_011334435.1 Candidatus Poribacteria bacterium
ACAATGAACGCTTGGAAACCAAAAGCAGGCGCAAATTATCCTGAATTTGAGATAAGCCCTACTTACAACTTTACTGTGGGCGGAAAAACATGCCTTAAATTAGCTCCCACTAATATGCAAGATTGGCGAGATATGTGGCACACCTTTAATAAGATCAAACCAGCGAGAGTCGTCGTCAGATTTTACGAGAGAGGCTGGAAAAACAAGATAAAAGTTGATCAGCAGTATATATTAATCGGCGACGGAACTACTGACGAAGATTCAGCTAACTTCTGCCAAATCGGACAGACTGGCAATTCCGCACACGATGGACATTATTCAATTTTTGATTCAGTAGGAAATGCTTGGATCCATACAAAAACAGCTACTGATGAGCCAAGATGGGTGAAATTTGAACTTGCTATTTATGATGATGGAACAGCAAAAGTTTTTGTTGACAATACAGAAGAACATGTTTTTGCACAGAAATGGGCTGGACTTGGAACAGTGGGATTTGCCTCGTATGCCCGTAATGATCGCGGTGGAGTAATAGATGGATATTGGGACGATGTTGAAGTTTATGATACATCAGAAGTGACTATATCCGCTGTTAGCCCTAACGGTAAATTAGCCATCTGTTGGGGCGATATTAAGTTAGAAAAATAATCAAATGATAGGATGTGATTGACATGAAATTTTGTGTTTTCTTCGCGTTAGTAATGGCTTTGCTTCTTTGTGTGATGCCATGCATGGCGAAACAAATATTTTATGACAATTTTGAGAACGAGGCTTATACTAAGTCTAATTGGAAAGCAAAGGCGGGTCAGCTTAATTGGGAATTAAGCAATAAATACAACCATACGATCAATGGAAAGACCTCTTTTAAGATGGAACCAAAGACTATGCAGGTTTGGGAAGATGTATGGCATGTGTTTAGCGATCAACCAAAACCTGCTCATGTTAGGATATGGTTTTATGATCGGGGTTGGAAGAATAAGATAAAAGTTGATCAGCAATATGTCCTGATCGGTGATGGGACTAACGATGAAGATTCAGCTAATTTCTGTCAAATTGGTCAAACAGGCAATCCCGATCACGATGAACATTATTCCATATTTGACTCAGTCGCCAATGCTTGGTTTCATACAAAGACTACAACATTTGAGCCAAGGTGGGTGAAGTTTGAGTTTGTTATTTACAAAGATGGAACAGCGAAAATTTTTGTTGATGACACAGAAGAACATGTTTTTACGCAAAAATGGCCCCATCTTGGCACGATAGGTCTGGCAGCCTATGGGCGAAATGATCGCGGTGGAGTCCTTGACGGTTATTGGGACGACGTTGAGGTATTTGATACCGAAGATGCACCAGCTTTTGCTGTTGATCCTAACGATAAAGCATCTTCATTATGGGGTAAGATTAAACTTGGTTTGAGAGAATAGGAGCAAAAAATATGGCGCAGTCAATTATCGTTCAGCCAGGAACTAAGGTCAAGCTTAAAGATTACGATCCAGACTATACAGGGGAGTTTAAAAATAAAGCAGAAGCCCAAAAAGTGCTAAACTCTATACAAAGTCAGATGAAAGAACTTCAGGAATTGCTATATGCTGAAAACAAGAGATCAGTTCTAATTATACTTCAAGCAATGGACACTGGGGGAAAAGATGGCACTATTAAAAATGTGATGGCAGGTGTTGATCCCCAAGGATGCGACGTCCAAAGTTTCAAAGTGCCTACGCCAGAGGAATTATCGCATGATTTCCTTTGGCGCGCACATAAAGTTACACCCGCAAAGGGGAAAATTGTCATATTTAACCGTTCTTATTATGAAGATGTCCTCGTAGTTCGTGTCCATAACCTTGTCCCAAAAGAAGTTTGGAGTAAACGCTATGATCAGATAAATAGCTTTGAAAAATGCCTGACCGAAAATGATACTGTTATTATTAAATTTTACTTGCACATTTCCAAAGATGAACAGAAAAAAAGGTTAGAAGAGAGGCTTAATGACCCAGCAAAACGTTGGAAATTCTCAGAGGCAGACCTAAAAGAACGTCAATATTGGAACGACTATATGGATGCTTACGAAGACGTCCTTACCAAATGTAGCACAGATTATGCCCCATGGTATATAATACCCGCTAATAAGAAATGGTATAGAAACGTTATCGTTGGTGAAACAATTGTAAAAAGGCTTAAAGAGCTTAATATGAAGTATCCTGAGCCTAAAACCGATCTATCAAAAATAGTAATTGAGTGATGGTTAGTGATCAGTAAACAGTGATCAGTATTTAATGACCGATGAGATCACTGATGATTGGATATAAGTTCGGACACTTAAAAATCTCAATTTTTTCAGAAGTTTGGGTTGAAGGTTAAAAGTTAAAGGTTGAAGGTTAAAAGTTGACTGATCACTGATTACTGACCCCTATTTTGCGTGATTTTATGAAAAAACTTACCTATTAAAAAGACCATCAAAATCTCTTTTTCCCAAAGGGAGACTTTTATGGCTTCTCTCTTTGAAAAAAGTAGCTTTATTAGTTTCCCCCTTTGAAAAAGGGGGATAAAGGGCATGGGCGTTAAGTTAAGGGAAAAACGTTATTTTTAATATGAGATAATGTTGTTTTTAGCCCCGAAGGGGCACCATATTTATAGAAACGATAAACGCCAAAATACAAAGCTCCAGCGGAGCGAAATATGATGGGGAAATATGCCGCTCCTGAAGGAGCTAAAAGATTTTTATTTATTTGTTTTCTATAAATATATCACCCCTTCGGGGTTAAAAATCCTTAACTTAATGCGTATGGGATAAAGGGGGATTTTTGAAATGTTTGGAAAAATTTAGTTTTAGCA
>DTPJ01000020.1 GCA_011334435.1 Candidatus Poribacteria bacterium
ATGAGACTGATTTTGATTATTCCGTCCATATAATGCAAAAAGGCGAGACACTTTGGCGTCTTTCCATATCAAATTATGGCACTCCAAGATATGCTTATCTTATCGCTGAATATAACAAAATCACTAACGTTAGGCGAATTCAGATAAATCAAGAGATAAAAATTCCAAAGGTTTTCCTATACGAAATTAAATCTGGTGATACCCTTTCTAAAATCTCCTATCGTCTTTTAGGTGATAGCAAAAAATATAAAGCACTTGCAGAATATAATGGTATTTCCAATCCTGATGTTATCATAAAAGGTGCAAAATTAAAGATACCACTTATACCAAATATTGACATAGCAATAGCTGAAAAACGGCAGAAAGCTAAACCAGTTGTAGAGGAAAAACCTGTAATACCAGAAGAAAAACCAGTAGAAGAAAAGCTATCAATTGAGGAAAAACCTTCTCCCGAGGAAATAACTCCATCTGAGGCTATTCCTTCCGAAAAGGAAAAAATTATTCAACCAGAGATCACTGAGCCAACCGTTCCCGAAAAACCCGAATTAGCACCAAAAGAAGAAAAGCCTGTTATTGAGGAAAAAAAAGAAGAACCGAAAGAAATAGAAAAACCTGAGACAATCGCTCCAGAAGAAGTAACTCCAACGGAAAAAGAAGCTATCCCAGAAAAAGAAGCTATCCCTGAAGAGCCGAAAGTTACCATTCCAAAAAGAAAACCTGTTGATCCATCAATAAAATCTTGGATCACGGAATCACCATGGCTTAGACCAAAGATAGAACCTAAAGAAAAGCCCTCTGGATTAGAAAATCTTGAACCGCTAAAAGATGCTTTGAGGTCATTCAGCCGACGATCTTTTGAAATATCTCCAAGAGAGAGGATTGAACAAGAGCGAGGAGTGAAACTTCCTATGCAATCTTTGCTTCAAATTGAGGGCTATAAATCGGTAATGATAGAGTATAATAAAACGCATTACTTCGGAAAATCAGACATCAACAAATATAGAGGCTATTACTCAGGCGGATATGGTGGATTTGGCGATTATGATTATTATGGCGGATATGACTCCTATAGCTATTCGTCAGGTGGATACGGTGGTTACGGAAGTTACTATGGCGGAAGTAGCTATAGCGGATTTGGTAGCAGTTATTATGGCAATAGTTATTATGGTAGCGGTTTTGGTGGATATGGTGGTTACGGTGGATATGGTTATGACTATGGCGGACGTTCAAGCGGTATAAATATTGAGCAAGAATTAGATGTGCATCTCCACGGACGAATTGGTCCGAAAACTCATGTTGATGTTGACTATAATGACGCTGGAAGATCACAATTCGGAGGAATGGGACAAAAAGAGCAGAAGATAAGCGTTTGGTATCAAGGCACAAAGGACGAAATAATTCAAAAGGCAGCTTTTGGTGATATTAGTCTCAACTTGCCAAATACAAGATTTATTAACATGAGCAGAGACCTCTTCGGCGCTCAATTAGTCGCAAAACTCGGCGATGTTAGAATAACAGCTTTTGGCACAAGAACCAAAGGTATCAAAGAGACATGGACATCAAAAGGACAGTCACGGCAGGCAGGTGGGGGAATTGGCACAAGGATAATGGATATTAATTACATACAGCAGAGATATTTTGCAATTAATGTCGGAACAGATGGGAAAATTCATAACTCATATCTTCCGATAAAGCAGGGAAGCGAGGTTATCTACATTGATGACGGAATAGGGACGAACAATGACTCTGGAATATCCACTGCACAGGGATATTTTGACTATCTATACCCAGGAGAAGATTATAATATTGATTATACTACTGGTCAAATAGAGTTTCTTAAAAATATCTCCTCACAGTATAAAATCGTTGTCGCTTATGAATACGAAGGTGAAGGCGGAGGAACTGTCGGAAATCCTGATGCTGTCTTTGTTGATGATGATAATGATAAAGTGGTAGATGAACCAGATGATCCGAATGATCCGATAGGTTATGTCGTAATTAAAGCACCTGGTTTACGTGGCTCTGAACTCAGAAATGTTTATAGCTTAGGCAATAGGAACATTAACCGCAGAAACTTCAATCTTAGCATTTGGCGGGAAGGCGGAACGGATTCATTCCAAACAGATAGTGGTCCTGTCCTTTATAACCGCATCTTCGGATTAGACTCTGATGGTGATGGTCTCGTTGACCCTGAACTTATAGATTTTGATAAAGGCATTTTGACATTCCGATCTCCAAAACCCTTTGTTATAGATGATCCTAATAGTCCATACTATAAATACCGAGATCAATTGAATAATGAAAACATATACTCAGAAAATCCAAAATATACAGATGCAAAATACGTGATTCAGGCTGATTACTCATACCAAACGCCGAGTTTCTATCTCGGAAGACTAAACATTCTGCCTAATAGCGAAGAAGTAAGAGTTAATGGCAGACTGCTTAAGCGAAACGTTGACTATATAATGGTCTATGAAGTTGGATCTGTGGAGATATTCAAAGAATTAGATGAATACGATGATATAAGGATAGATTATGAATACATGCCTTTCGGCGGTCAGTTCCAGCAGACTATAGCGGGAATCTGGGCAGACTATACCTATATTCCCAAAAAGAAAAAGGAACAAGAACAGAAAAAAACAGAAACTCCATCAAGACAACCTACACAAGGAGATCAAGTAAATCCATTTACAGATTCCAGTAGTCCATTTATGCGAAGCCAAGAAAGCTTTGATTATAGTAGTAGATATTCCAGCGATTATGCTTCTAGCTATGGAGGCACTTATGGATCAGGTTACTATGACAGCAGTTATGGTTATGGCG
>DTPJ01000449.1 GCA_011334435.1 Candidatus Poribacteria bacterium
ACGCCTGTTGATATAGTGTCAATAGTATATTTATTGCATATCTCATTGCCCATAGCGATAGCGTTTAGATCGCCAACTCCACATAACGATCCAAGAGATGCAACCGTTTCATATTCAGGACCGCCATATTCTTTTGTTGCGACGTATTTGCCATCGTTGACCTCAACTTCTCGTTTGCAGGCAACAGAACAGGCATAGCAAGTACCTCGTTTGACCAATATTGTCTCTTTCATACGAGTTCCGCTGATGTCAATGGCTTTTTCAAATGCCCCGTCACGGAAATTCCTAGTCGGCAAGATTCCGCCTTCGCTTAGTGCAGGCACAAGTCTTGCTGTCCCTTCATCGTGCATATCATGTGGACGATATACGTAATTTTCCCTTAGCCATTTAAGGACATTTTTTGCTGATTCCTCGTCTGCCATGTCAATTTTTTTCGTTCCTTTGACCGCTATGGCTTTCAGGTTTTTTGACCCCATAACTGCCCCCATACCTGTTCTTCCGTTGAAATGCTTTAAATTGTTTGTAATGCAGGCATATCTGACGAGTTTTTCGCCACCGGGACCTATTTGAAGGACTCTCACTTTGTCATCGCCAAGCTCCTCTTTTATCGCGGATTGAGAGTCTCCTGTAAACATGCCCCATAATTTTGTAGCATCTTTAATCTCAACTTCGCCGTCATTTATCCAAATATAGACGGGTTTTGGAGATTTCCCTTTGATTATGATACCATCATAACCAGCCTGCTTCAATTCAGGTCCCCACCATCCGCCAGCTTCTGACTCTCCATAAGCATTGGTCAATGGAGATTTCCCTGCAACAGTAAAGCGAGATGCCCCAGGTATCGGTGCGCCAGTTATCACGCTACACATAATCACTAACATATTATCAGGCGACAAAGGATCAATGCCTTTTGGCAATTCTCTTAAAATATAGTAAGCTGATAACCCAGCACCACCAAGATAATTCCTATATATGAAATCATCTGGTTCTTCTACTTCAATTTTTTTATCTGTCAAATCTATTCTTAGTATCTTTCTATTATATCCTTTACTCATCTTTTCTATCCTTCCTTTGGGACAAATAATCTTATAGCTTTTGGCATTATGTTAAACTGTATTGAACAACAGCTATCTAACGATTCACCGTCAATATGGAACGGTATAGGCTCGTTTGCCTGTATAAATACATTTTCTGCCTTATGGATTTTAACTTGTGGTAGGTTTGTATGTGTTCCCTTAAAAAGCTTTGGCAGATTAAAAGCAAGTGAGATCATATTCATAGATTTTATAATGCATATATCAAATAACCCATCATCAGGAGATGCCTGAGGGGTTATCAAAGCCCTTCCGCCATATCTTTTAGTGTTTGCTATCGCAATTAGTAAGGGCTTGACTTCTAATGATAATTCAGAGTTTATTGTTATATTCACAAGTTTTGGCTTATATCTATGAAATACTATCAATCCTGCGAAGAAATATACCCATATTCCCCTAAAAGGACCTCTTAATTCTCCTGCAAATTTAGCTATCAAAGCATCAAAGCCTGTTCCCGCACAGCCCATAAAATATCTTCCT
This sequence comes from Candidatus Poribacteria bacterium, assembly GCA_011334435.1. Classification (GTDB taxonomy): domain Bacteria; phylum Poribacteria; class DTPJ01; order DTPJ01; family DTPJ01; genus DTPJ01. The sequence goes on from DTPJ01000449.1 coordinate 1,575, forward strand.
CCCGCATTGCCAACGTCTATCCATTTAGTATGACCGTTCAGAATAATTTTACAAGCTTCCTTAACTTTAAGTGGCAATCCAAATTCCCTTGCAATACCATTTCCTGTTCCTGCGGGAATTATACCTAAAATAGCATTAGTCCCTATTAAGCCATTTAAAACCTCATTTATAGTCCCATCTCCACCGACAGCGATAATAGCGGAATAATTATCCGCAGATTCTTTTGCGATCAGAGTAGCCTCGCCCTTACAGCTAAGTATAGTAATGTCATAGCTAAAATGGCTTCTTGAAAATACCGACTCAATATCATGTATTACGTGTTTATAGTTTCCATGACCTGCTGATGGATTGACGATAAACTTGATATTCAAAGTTTTATCCTTTAAGGAGTTAAAAAGCCAAAAATTGTCAGTTTTCTCACAATATAAGCCAAAGTTTAAGAGATTTTGTTTGCCAAAATTATATGATCTAAATATAGGAAAATCAATATCTAAATTGTTTAGGACCAGATATGAGTTCAAGCAGATTATTATACTATTTTTTAATACATCATTTTGAGCAAATAGAGAAATCTCATACAATTATTGCAGAAAGAAGATTTCTTGCAGAAAGAAGATTTCTTGCAGAAAGAAGACTTCTCAACTCGTTCAAAATAACACTATTAAATTATGTGCTTCAATAATTTAATGTGTCAAAGCATCATGTATTGTCAAGGTTAAAGATACAACTGATGCTATGATAATAAATATAGTGCAAATACTCGCAAAGTATTTTTGGAATGTATTATTTTTATATTTGCCCATGATTTTTTCGTTGTTTGTTAATTTTATCAGAAAGTAAAATGTAAATGGAAGTGACATAGCATTTAGCGATTGAGTGACAACAGCGATCTGAAAAACCGACAAACCAGGGATCAAGGCAAAAATTGCACCAATTACAAGTTGTAGCATGAAAACTGTATAGAAAATTTTGCTTTGTTTATAGGGCATATTAAGGCTTCCAGATAATCCGAAAAACTCTGCCAAAGCATAAGCAGTGCATAGTGATACGACAACAATTCCCATGAATCCAGCGTTCAATATTCCAATGGCAAAAAAAGTCCCTGCTAATTTGCCTGCAAACGGCTCAATTGCTAACGCTGCTTCTTCTCCGGAAGTAAGCGGAATATTATGCACAAATAGCGTGGCGGTAGTAGCAACTATCATAAAAAACGCAAAGAAAGTAGTTAGAAATGCTCCCCAAT
>DTPJ01000208.1 GCA_011334435.1 Candidatus Poribacteria bacterium
GTTTTCTTATGCCGACAACTCTATCTTCTATTGGATAGACGCCAAGCCATACTCCACCTAAACCTAATGCGTTGACAGCAATCAACAAATTTTCGGTTGCAGCAGAACAATCCTGCACCCAATAGCCCTTATATTTTTGAAGTGACTCGTCTCCGCATATTAGGATAGCTAACGGGGCTTCTTTCAGCATCCCAGAATAAGGATGTATTTTGGGGATTTCGTTTAGAATTTGGCGGTCTCTGATGACGACAAAATGCCATGGTTGCTCATTCCCAGCGGAAGGCGCGCTCATAGCGGATTTTAATAACTGCTCCACTACTTCATCAGATACGGGTTTATCTGTATATCTACGAATACTTCTTCTTGATAGAATTGCTTGCATCGCGTCCATTTGTAAGTCCTCCTTTATACTCTTAGGAAAAAGATATTTTTAGAATTTTCCATATTCTCAGGATGGAAAGCGGACTCATACCCAAGTTTTTTTAACTCATCTTCTGTCCAATTCCAGCTTTGGGGATTAAGGTCTTTGTTAAAGTGAAAATGCCATCCTCCTTTTTTAGTCAATCTTGCAAGTATCTCAAAAACTTCAAGCTCTAATTGCTTGATCTTCTCTTTAAAACCGTCACTAAAAGGATTAAGAGAATATTGTTTTATCGCCCAATTAGTGAAAGGCACTCCAAAAACTGATGTGCTTATCATTATGTCAAACTGCTTTTCGCTAAATAATTGATCAACTCTATCAATACTTACTCTGTAATAATGACAGCCTTTATATTCCTCAGGACCGTTATAGTTAACATCTATCGCAAAAACATTAGCACCCATTTGAGCCAATATGACAGGGATTGAGAAATCCTCTGGCACTCGTCCTGCACCTAAAACTAATACGTCCTTTCCTTTCCATCCATCAATTAATGATTCAAACATTCTCATCTCTTCATAATAAGGACCTATATATTTTCCATCTTCTATTATTGTTTCTTGAACGTTGTTATTTACGTTTTCCATTCTATAAGCCTCCTGTTTATAAGTCTCCTGCTCATCGTTTTTTTGATATTCTTCTGTATATTTTTCTGTCCGATATGATTTCTGTTCATTAGTTATATCGGTTTTTTCTTTATTATTTAGACCATCAAATAGTTTACTTATGTTTCCAAGATAATTCGTTAAAGAAAGATCATCTCTGAATTCCAATGTAGAATCTTTGTTAGATTTAAGTTTTTTTAACAAAGCATCTTTTGCCTCAAGCAGAAGTTTAAATCTTTGCTCTTTTTGCTCTTTATATGGATCGTTTGGATTTTTGTCAGGATGATATATTTTCGCTAATTTTTTAAACGCGTCTTTAATCTCTTTTTCTGTTAATGACGCACTTTTCTTTAATCCGAGAATCGTATAATAATCGGAAGGTTGGAAAAACATATTAAAATATTGTGACGCCATTTCAAAGTTGGGATTTTGACCAAGTATGATCCTGAAAAGCTCGTTATCCTCTATTTCTACCTTAGATTTTCCGCCAAGCCGATAAAGTATTTCCTGCTTTAATTTAGCAAACATCCTTACTTCTTCGGTGATAGCGTTTAGGACATCTTTTCCCATCTCTAATATGTCACTGAAATTTATCTTTTCCCAAAACGATTTATTTTTATTAAGCCTTTTGAATGCTGAAATATACTCATCTTCTATATTTTTCATCATTTCTTCTTTGCTTTGTTCATCTTGAGGTGTTTCTTCTTTTTTTTCTTCCTCTTCTTCGGGCTTTTTTTCTTCCTTCTTCTTGGGTTTGATCTCGGACACATGCTCTAAGCAATAAGTAGCGATATGATATTTAATTTCAAGGTCTGATGGGTCAGTAAAGTATATCGTCTCGTAATCAGAATACTTCAATGCAGAAAATTGTGAAAGCTGGACGGATAACTCGTCATTTTTACATTCAGCCATCAAGGCATCATAGGCTATTTTCCCGGGAACTCCCTCTGGAAATATCTGACCAGCTTTTCTTACTGTCAATGCTCTGTAAAGGTTTTGAACTATTGGCCAGACTAAATCCTTTCTCATCTCCAAAGGGAACTCTTTAAAATTAACTTTGTTTATACCATCAGCAATTGGTATTCCATATTTCCTAAAAACCCTTTTCACTTCCTCGCTTGCGTATATCTCACACTTGTCATTTTCAGATAATAGTTTGATGGCTTCTGAATAAGATACTGCAAATGCGACGTTATATTTTGCAGAAAAAGGTATTGAATCAGAAGAAAAATCAAACTCTAATTCTGTCCCTTTATCTAAAACATGCTTTTTATCATCTTCATCAATGAAATTGAGGCTCAAATCATCAACTTTATTAAATCCATAGCTTCTTAATTGTTTATCAATATAGTTCCAGTCAAGGATATGGAACTTCTTCTTTGTAGATAAAGTTGTATCGGTATCAGAATTCTCTGATTTATTTGGGATAAAAGTCTCATCTAACTTGCTAATATGGACTTCCGACGGCAAAACAGGGTCGTCCTTTTCATCAAGCAGATCAATTGTTCTTTTTGTTACCATGGTTAGCGATTAGTTGATAGGTGAATTTTCTTTTAAGATAAAACAATAAAGCATTGAGAATAGAAATCTTTTTCAATCAGGATTATACGTGAAAAATTCATTTATGTCAAGGAAAAGCTAACTTTTTCTTCGTTGATCTTGTTGTTGATCTGTGTCTTCATCATTATCTTGATCTGTTTCTATATTGATCTTTCCATACTTTTCTTCGTATATGGCGATGTTGCCTTTTAGGGCTTTGAGAATGGCTTTCGCATGCTGAGGGCTTGTGA
>DTPJ01000639.1 GCA_011334435.1 Candidatus Poribacteria bacterium
ACCCCTCATTATCGTAACAGACGTATATAAAATCCTCGTTTCGTTCAACTGCCCCTGATAAAGCCTGTAAGCCTATGTCAAAAGTCCCACCGTCACCAGCCCAAGCCATGACGGTTACATCATCTCTGCCTTTAGCTCTCAACGCTGCACGGATTCCAGAGCTTGCAGATGCAGCGGTTTCAAATGCGGTATGAAGCAAAGGCACTCTCATACAAGTATATGGAAACTCACCTTCAAGAACTGTCCAACAGCATGCGGGAATTACGACAATTGTTTCGTTGCCAAGTGCTTTCAATGCGTATCTCATCGCCAAAGTACCGCCACAACCTTGACAGCCTTTATGCCCTGACGTTATTAATTCTTCTTCTGGTATCGTTAAACGCATATAAAACTCCTGTATCTATAATCTGATATTTTATCAATCAGAATCATTCCTTGAACAAACTAAAGCTCTTTCATCTATCGCATCGCTTTTTAGACCATACCAAGTGACTTCATTAACATCTCCGTTATTAGTTAGGTTGATCATATTTTCTATATCCTCATAAGTTACGTCTCGTCCACCTAAACCAGCGATAAATCCAACTAATTTGTTCGGTCTATATGATGCATTGTATAAAGCGGATTTTATCTCAGAAAAGAAAATACCTTCATGCCCAAATGATATATTGCGGTCTATAACTCCTACATTTTCGGCATTTTGAACTATCTTCCTAATCTCATCTTTTGGGAATGGTCTGAAAACTCTAACTCTTGCCAAGCCTACGCTTTCTCCGTCATCTTTCATTTTGTCAATAACGTCTTTTGCAGTGCTTGCTATTGTCCCTGAAGAGATAATTATGGTCTTTGCGTCATTGCATTTATAATTTTCAACAAGACCATATTTTCTGCCAAATCGTCTTCCAAATTCCTCATCAACATCAATTATTACGGACAACGCATCCTCCATAGCGGACTGCATTTTATATCGCATCTCATAATACCATTCGGGAAAGATCATCGCTCCAAAAGTTTTTGGATTATCTACATCTAACTTTAATTCAGGATCATAAGGCGGGAGGAAAGCATCCACTTCTTCTTGATCAGGAATATCAACACCTTCGTAAGTATGTGACAGAGAGAATCCATCAAGGCATATCATAGCTGGCAAAAGCACTTTTTCTGCGACTTTATAAGCCTGTATGACGGTATCTAAGACCTCTTGATTGCTTTCACAATAAAACTGCATCCAACCTGTATCTCTTTGAGATAGGCTATCGTTTTGTTCGCTCCATATATTCCAACCAGGCGCCATAGCTCGGTTGACGTTTGTCATAACGATAGGCAGTCTTGCCCCTGCTGCCCAATGTAGCAGTTCGTGCATAAGTGCCAATCCCTGCGATGACGTGGCGGTAAACGCTCTTGCACCTGCTGATGACGCACCGATACACGCTGCCATAGCGGAATGCTCTGATTCTACCTTTATATATTCTGCCTTCATCTCTCCGCTTGCTACCATTTCTGCGATCTTCTCTACTGTCTGTGTTTGCGGAGTTATAGGATATGCAGCGATAACTTCTGCCCTTGCCAATTTAGCACCATAAGCGGAAGCATGATTTCCCATTATTAGTTTTTTCATTTTATCCCTCTATTTCCCCTCTGGCACAAGGTCTATCGCCCCTTTTGGGCATTCCTCCGCACAGATACCACAGCCTTTACAATAGTCAAGGTCTATTACAGGTTTTTCTTCTGCGGAAATGCAGATCTCTGGGCAAAATTTCCAACATATCATACAAGATGTGCATTTTTCGTAATTTATAATAGGACGGACAGACCTCCAACCGCCAGTTTTATTTATTAGCATAGAGCCAGTAGATACAACCATTGTAGGCAAATCTTTAACGGAATTGTATTTTATCTCTTTGCTCATGTTTTTATTAATTCACCTGCTTTCATATAAGCTTCTTCAGCAGCCAATGCGTTTTCTTTTGGTTTTGACGGTGCAAACTCCATTATAGTCTCTAATAGCGAATCAAGCTTGATCTCGCCTGATATTCTGGCAAAAGCACCGAGTATTGATGTATTAACTATTGGTGCTGTCGGATTTCCGAGTTTATATTTTAATGCTATTGATGTAACGTCAATTGAGAATACCTTAATATCTGACCTACATACAAATTCACTACTTGGTTTATCACTATTTATTAATAGCATTCCAGATTGTTTTATTCCATACGCTACATCCACAACTGCGACAAGATCAGAATCTAATACTATGACATAATCAGGAAAATATATCTGCGATCTGTTTCTTATTGGCTTATCATCTATTCTTGTATAAGCCATAATTGGAGCACCTCTGCGTTCTGCACCTATAAGCAGGAATGATTGGACGTATTTCCCCTCAATAAAGGCAGAATTCGCCAATATGTTTGAAGCAGAAACTGCCCCTTGACCGCCTCTGCCATGAAACCTTATTTCTTTCATACAAGTTGAAGACTAGATATTTTTCTAATCCATAACCTCCTTCAGTTTATAGAATTTTAAGAACCTTACTTTATCAAATTTGATTGTTTTTATAAATTCGGTGCTTTTCCATTACCTCCTCGCATTTAGGATCATCTCACGGGCATGTGCCAAAGTAACCTCTGTTATCTTTTCCCCAGCTAACATTCTGGCGATCTCGTTCACTCTTTCTTCGTAATCAATGTTTTCTACCTCAACGAAAGTTCTATCACCAACGACTTTCTTCTGAACTCTGCAATGATTATCAGCCAAGCTCGCTATCTGTGGCAGATGCGTTATACATATCACCTGACGTGA
>DTPJ01000107.1 GCA_011334435.1 Candidatus Poribacteria bacterium
ATTATCACCAAAGCTTTTGATGCCAGCTGTTCCAGTCTTTACGACCTCATCGCTGACGTCAAGTATTGCTACATCAGTTATCGGGTTATTATTCTTGACAATTACTTCGTCTTGATCAAATGAGTTATTAACGTTTGCGTCAATATATAGATTTGACGTCGTCAAAAACTGATCAAGAATAGCCTTTCCTTGCCTGATCACTGAATCGTTGGAGTCCAATTGTCTATCACTGCTTGCGATTATGAGTTCATCGTTGGAATAGTTATCATTATCATTATCATCAGAATAAAGATAGCCATTAAACTTTGTCGGAAAAGGCTTTAAATTACAAAGACCAGATTTGATAATCTCATTAAAAGATACTATATCATCGGGACTACTGACGATCATCTCATCTTCATCATATTTATTGTTATCGTTATCATCAGCCCATTTAATTATACCTTGTGGAAAAACTGCGAGAAAAGCGGGTCCAGAGACTATCACATTGTCATCAACAGATAGCTTGTTATCATTACTAACTATGATAGATTCGCCGTTATCATAAGCTCTATTTCCATTTGCATCTATAAACCATAATGGCTTTGCGAAACTTTTGATTGGTGCATATCCAGCGGACACTAATTCGCCATTGTCAATTAGTCCATTAGCGTTTGCATCGTATAATATCGCCTCATTATTAGGGTCACCTGTATATTTTCTGTCGTTGTTTGCATCAGTGTAAAGATAGTTTTTGCCAGAAAAAGGCGAAAGGATAGCTAAACCGAATTTTTCTATGTCTGAAGGCTCAATTTTTCCGATTATCCCAGAATCGTGGATTATGCATTCACCATCGTCATAGACGCCGTTTTTGTTAGCGTCGGCGTATTTGTCTATTCCAAACGCAAATGTTTTAAGATCGGCTTTTCCAGATTTGACTATGACATCATCAGTTTCCAAAATCTCTGGATTTCCGTTATTCCTAACTATAAGTTCATTAACATTGAAAACTGCATTATTATTGTCATCAGCGAATAAAAGCCCTTCACCTGACATCGGTCTGAGGTTGGCAAAACCGGGAATTTTTATCTCGTCAGCCTGCACTTTTTGATCGCCAGAGGCATCAATGATAATCATTTCTCCCAGATCAAACTTGCCATTATTGTTGCTATCGGAATAAAGTTCATTTTCGCCTAATTTTTTCAGGTTAGCTTTGCCTGATTTTAGGACTATATCTGATGAATCAAGTTTTCCTTTTGTGCCTTTGTCATTGATTACGGCTTTATCTGATGAAAATCTTTTGCTTCCGTCATAATCTATGTAAATAGTTTCGTTTGGAAATGATTTTAACCCTGCATTTCCTTGTTTTAAGACTATGTCGTCACTGTTTAGAGTACCAAAAGGTTCATTATCAATTATTATAGCTTCGCCGTCTTGATATTGTGATGGGACTATGTTTGGTTGAATGCCATCAGTAAATTTTACATAGCTTGGAAAATGCGTCATATCCGCCAAACCAGAACGGACAACAGAGGATTGATATATGATCTCACTTGTTGAGGATGTCCTAATAATTGCTTCGCCTGTCGTGTAAGTGCCAGAATGATCGTTGTCTATATATCGTTCATAAACGTCTGATGAATATCTAAATGGCTTAATAAAAGCTGTGCCTGAGTTTTTGACAAGATCGCTTGCATCTAATATGTCGTCAGATGAGGAGACTATGGCTTCGTTGTCCGATGCGGTCTGGTTACCGTCAAACATTTGATTAAGGTTATGATCAGAATACCAGTCATTAGAGGAAAAAGTTTTTAGCACATCGCCGGGCGAGGAACTCGCTTGACCGTTATGGAGCAAGGTATCCTTTTTGAGATTTTTTGCAGATGGTATCGTAACATCAAGGACAAGCAGATTTTCGTAATTTTCAGGGACAATTACGGAATCTGATACATCAACCTTAGTGATCTCGTTAGCAATAAAAGTATAAGCCAATGCACAGAAGACAATTAACAGAATGGACAGAATTAAAGAAATCATCTTCATTTTTGCATTCATTAATGATCACCCCTGAAAGACATAACTAAATATTTTAATTATTAGCGGTTAACTATGAAAATATTATACATTTTTTTGATTTTATATTTCAAGATAATTAACTGAACTTAGGACATTAGTTCTGACATTTTCTAGAATAAGTGAAAATAATACTTTCTGCTAAAACTAAATTTTTCCAAACATTTCAAAAATCCCCCTTTATCCTCCTTTTTCAAAGGGGAAAGATAAGGAAGATGCCTTTTTCAAATGGGGAAACTAATAGAGTTACTTTTTTCAAAGAGGGAAGCCATAAAAGTCTCCCTTTGGAAAAGATCATTAAAGTCTCCCTTTGGAAAAGGAAGATTTAGGGGGATTTCCCTAGATAATTTAACTAGATAATTTAATTAGATAATAAATTGTCCGAACTCATGTCCGATCTTCAGATAATACTGAATCAGAGAACAAAATGTTGTTGACATCAAAAACCAAAGCTGTTATAATAGTTTTGCGAAAAAATGAATTATTCTTATCTTTTCAATCTTTGAAATGTAAATTTATTATGTATGGATAGTTTTAATAACCCCAATCTTTGCAGAATATAGTATTGGAGTATATTCATTTGATCAGTAAACATTTTTTAAAAGGAGTGTTATTATGAAGTTAAAAAGTTTGTTAATTCCCGTTTTTTTATTATTAAGTGCAAGTGCTTACGCCATCCAAGTGAGTGCGCCTGACGTCACCGTAGAACCCGGGGCAAAAGTGACAATTGGAATTGCAGTTGATAGCA
>DTPJ01000574.1 GCA_011334435.1 Candidatus Poribacteria bacterium
AGGTTATTATCAATATGGAAAAACTCAATTTCAGCGGTCGGATCATAAGGATAAGTATTTACAATCGCATAGCCAATCAGTTTTCCATCTTTTTCAATGACCTTTGTCCGTTCATCAAATTGGTTTTCTGGGGGTGACTCCGTCGGACCGACATTTGTAAGACAATATTGCTCCCTGAGTTTTAGGACTTCGTCCTTGTCAGAATCTTTATAATCTCTCGCCAATATGCCAAGAACATGATAATCTGCATCAGAACTATCTAAGTATTTTTCAAACCGAGTCTGTGGTCTGCGGTCAAAAAATCCCGTTTGGCAATACAATCTATGTGCGACAAGCCTTTTCCCTGTGCTGACGATTGTGCATGAATGCCCCATCTCAAAAATTTGATCGCAGGCTTTCTTTAAGGCAATTGCCCCTAATCCCATAGCTCTATACTCAGGCTCTCTTATGCCGAAGCTTGCTATACTGGCACATTTAGCAGAGATGTTGTCGCCGAGATGGAAAGATAAGTTTGTCCTTACGTCAACGTGTGCGGTTTCTTCGCCTTTGAACATCGGGCTAAGGCGAAATCCTCTTTGTGTATCCAAAGTTCTTATCTCCACAATCGGGTTGCCTTGTTCATCTTTCAGATTGAAAGGTGAAAATCGCTCTGATCTCTTGTCTCCTATTTTTTCAAGGGCATTTCCTGCTGATATTTGGAATAATAAGTCTTGACTTGGTAAAATCTCAACCAGTGTTTCTATGCCCCGTTTGTCGCCTTCTGATGTCAATGCAAGTGCAGAATATGCTTTAACTGATTGATCTTTGGATTTTAATAACTTTACTAAGGCTTCATTCCCTCTTTTATCGCCTGATGATGTGATCGCAACACCTGCGAGATATTTTAGACGATCATCATCGGATTCTAACAATTGAATTAATTGACTATGGCTTATCAATTGATTATGGATATGTGAAACCTCTGGCTGTTCGTATCTGATACTTGGTATTGGATTACCATCGGGATCAGTGACCCTGAAATAAAATCCAAAGGGATTTCTGCTTTTGCTTGCCAATTTTAATAGAACGACATTTTTCCCTTTGACAAGCTGTGCTGGAAAAATATCTTGATCAGGCGAGCATGTCCTAACTGTGTCTGTGCCGAATACAAACTTATTATTGACCCAAACTTTTATGCCATTTACGCTTCCGATCCTAAATTGGACGTCCATATCTTCTGGACAATTGACGTAAGTCAACAGATAGGATATACATCTCAAATTGATATTATTCCAACCGTATTCAATGCCTGTCCGCTCAAAACTATCAAAATAAGCATAAGCGAGATCAGTATATATATCAAACCTTCTATCGTCCCATAAATCTTCGCCGAATTTGCCCCATTTGACTATCCTACCTTTGCCTGCATAAAATTTATCAAGATTTATCTCTATCTCTGGCGGATATACAGTATCAAAGCCGATATTATCAGTGTTATCAAATGGGCTGATGATTATCCAATCATTTTGAATAGAAAATCCCGCCTTTCTGATCTGTGGAACTGCCCTTTTATTGAACTTTCTTAAAAGCTGAGTATCTCTTAGAAACAATAGCCTGTTAGTTGTCCTGAGCAGGTCACCCATAGTCTCCAATGAGCGATTGTCACCACATAAAGCGAGTGCTTCCAATGCGATTGCAGAGAAAATGTCGTTTTCTGGTAATGCAAAGTCTGCAATCGTTTCAGAATCATTATTATTACAGGCTTTTACAAACTTTAACTGATCATCAATTGCATTAGGTTCATGTTTATAATCAAAAATCCTTAACTCTAACTCCGATGTATTCTGTCCATTTGACCACTTTGAAGTGGCAACAATGATCTGATCATCAAATATAACACCCTTAGACGGACGAGTATCCTCACCCGGATTAGTTTGCCATAATATCAAGTCTTTTAATTCAAGCGTTTTTCCATCTCTGATAGCGATTTCGCCGATAATATTAGCATCTGATTGATCCATGCCTGTCATTGATGTCCCGCCAAATGTTATGATCTCTTGATCGCCATCAAAATCAATGTCAGCAGATTGTATATCCCATATCCAAGAATGCCTAAATGTCCTCCATTTAGCCTCATTTATAAGATTTAGTTTATGATCATATATTGCTACTTGATTAGTAGCTTCTTGCAGTTTCCCCTCAATTATTCCACTGCCGATGATGATCTCAGGCTTTCCATCTCCGTTAATATCATTTATAGTCATGCAGGTTGCAGACATACCTTTGTTGTTTAGATGTTCACATAGATATTTTACTTTAAGGTCATAGCCGAAAATATGCAGTTCAGAATATCTTTTCCCATCGTAATTGATGTTTACAAGTGCTATTAGCTCATACTCTCCATCGCAGTCAATATCGCTTACAGAAAGATGATGTCCCCATCTTATTAAAAAGCCGTTTTGTGGAATCCATTCAATAGAGTTTTTCAAAATCATTTCATTAGAATAAACTCTCAATTGTGCATATCCCGGGCTTTGATCTTTTCTCTCAGCTATTGATAAAATGACGATCTCTGTATTTTTATCATTATCAATGTCGCCGACATAGATTGATTTAGCAGTGGCATATAAATCTTCTGGCGATTCCAATGGGAATTGAGATATAAGCTCTAACCCGCGTTTATATTTATATATCTTGATTATCGGATTTCTATCTCTTCCTGATACGATGATCTCATTTTGTAAATCACCGTTTACATCTGCAATGGCAACATCCATCACATCGCCATTCCAAGCATCTTTTGACAAAAATTTGAGTTC
>DTPJ01000809.1 GCA_011334435.1 Candidatus Poribacteria bacterium
GATTGATATTTCTTTTGGATCGCTTCGGTAAAAACTTAACTCATCATTTAATATTTCATAAGTCATTTTCTTATATAATCTCTACGAAATTAAAACTTAATGTCTTTCAACCAATCTCTGTTTTCCAGATACCAATTCACAGTATTTAAGATTCCATCTTCAATACTAATATTAGAATTCCAAGATAAAATCTCTCTTGCTTTTGAGATGTTCGCCCAAGTTACAGGGACATCAGCAGAATGGATTGGTTGATAGTCTATGATCGCTTTTTTGCCAAGATATTGCTCCATTAATTGTATAACATAATTTACTTTTATAGGGCGGTCACTGCCAAGATTAATAACTTCATACCCAAGCGGTTTCAAAGATAGAATTGATCCCCTTGCAATGTCGTCAATATAGGTAAAATCTCGTTCTTGATTGCCGTCGCCATATACAGGTATAGGTATTCCTTCTGCTATGTGATGAATGAACTTGAATGGCATCATGTCTGGTCTTCCAGCAGGTCCATAAACTGTAAAATAACGAAGGATCGTTATATCTATGCCATATAGATAATGGTATGTATAAGCCAAAGCTTCAGCTGACTTTTTGGTCGCAGCATAAGGTGATAATTGTTTGTCTGTCTTATCATTTTCACTGAAAGGTGTTTCATTTGCACCGTAAATACTGGATGTAGATGCAAGGACGAATTTTTTTATCCCGAAATCTTTTGATAGCTCTAAAAGGTTTAATGTCCCAGTAATGTTTGTGTCAACATAAACCCAAGGATTATCAACACTTGCCCTTACTCCTGCTCTTGCAGCAAGATTCATTAAAGCAGAAAATTTATTTTGCTGAAAAACTTCTCTTAAATCATTCAGATTAACAATATCTAATTTGTAGAATTTGAAATTGACGAATTTTTTAAGCCTTTTTAATCGCCACTCTTTTAATATTGGAGAATAGAAATTGTTTATGTTATCTATACCAATTACATTTATAGACTGTTTCAATAATAATTCAGTTATCTTCGCCCCGATAAACCCAGCACAGCCAGTAATCAATACAGTCTTTGATTTGGGGTCCATTTATTTATCCTTTATATACTTTTTGCGACGCTTTTATTCATCTGATTTAATACAACACCAAGTATGTTTGCCCCAGAACCTTGCAATAACGAAGTTGAATGAAGGACAACATCCTTTTTAGTATAATCCGCTTTAGCTATTAATATTACACCATCAACTTTTGCACCAATAGACAAAGATTGTGAGGAAAGCGTTACAGGGGCAGATTTAATTATGATAAGATCAAAATTGTCTCTTAATGATTTTATAAGATCATCAAATTTTGGAGAAATTAAAAGAGCAGACAGATCAGAACTGCCATCCTCTCCCAAAGGGATCACATACAAGTTATTCACAGAAGATTCTATTACGACATCGTTCCAATTAGCTTTTCCATTGAGAATATCTATTAATCCTATACTTTGCTCACCTTTTAATAATCCTGATAGAAGGTATTTAGAAGAGTTATAAGAATCAATGTCCATTAAAAGGACCTTTTTGCCAATTTGTGCCATAGATATAGCCAAATTTACTCCAATTACCGATTTTCCCTCTTTCGGCAAGGAACTTGTTACCATCAAGATTTTTCCGCGAAAATCTTTGTTTTCATCATTATTTGATGAGATAAAAGAGTGCATTAACCATGACTGAAGCACTCTAAACGATTCTTTATAAAACTCTCTGATCCAAGACCTTTTAGTTGGATTATTATATATTATGAACAAAGGCGAATTTTTTGTGGTAGAGTCCTTTTTTGCTCTGATACGAGGAATTTTTCCGATCACTGGAAGCCCAATTGATCTTTCAACATCTCGGGGAATGCGAACTGGGCTATTAATGAATTCAAGAAAAAAGACCAACCCTAATCCCAAGAATAATCCCAAAAATGCACCAGCCATAAGAATTATAGCTTTTTTAGGTTTGGATGGAAAATCGGGTTCTTGGGCAAGTTCTACTATCTCTGGCGGCTTATTTTGTATTATATACTGCGCCTTTAAGTCCTCATGTTTAGATGCGAGTGTAGTATATAACTGCTGATTGAATAAAACCTTAGCTGCTAAATCTGTTAATCCGAATTGCTTATTATATTTTTCTATTGCCTTTTCTTGTTCCTGTTGAAGTCTTTGTTTACTATTTTCAATTTGTGTTTTTAGTCTAACTACCTCAGGATTTTTTTCTGGAAGATATTTTCTCAATCCGTCAAGTTGAATTTCCATCTGCATAATGTTTGTTTTTAGTGCTGCAATAGCCTGAGGAACCTCTGGAATTGCATATTGGCTTCCATACCCCTCTTTTGATGCTCCGCCACCGATCAGAAGAGAACTGAATCCGGTTGTTATACCTTCCTTTGCTTCGTATTGATGGAGTAACTGCCTTGATTTTTCAAGCTCGGTTTCTACTTCCTTTAATTTGATTCCCATCTGATTTATAAGGTTTTCCCATACCTTTCTGTTGGAATTCTCAGTCATCTGAATATATTCAAATGCTACTTTGTTCGCTATATCTTTTGCTTCACTTGGAGAATTACTAATAGCAGTTATCCTTATCATACTTGTTTTATTCTCTTGCTCAACCATCAAATTATTGCGAAATTTCATTACTAAAAGATTCCATTTTAAATTAAGATTCTCTTCCTTCTTATCTAAATTCAAGTCCTTAATCACCTTTTCGGCTATTTCTCTTCCTTTGATCGTCTCTATCTCGGTCGCTACGTCAATTGACTGTCCAATTGGGAAAAAA
>DTPJ01000745.1 GCA_011334435.1 Candidatus Poribacteria bacterium
AATATTTGTTGTCTGGTGAAAAGGCAACTTCATCAACAATTCCTTTTCCGAGCCTTCTGATAGCCCCATCAGGCAGAGCCATCGCAGAAATTGCATATAGACACAACGCAAAAACCAACACTGCTAAATAAGCCTTCTTCATCTTTGCTACCTCCGATAAGCTAAATGCTTGGAATGATCCCTCTCAATGTTTTTTTGGCACAACGATAAGTCGGGATGTTCTTATCTATGCCTGCGGTTTTGCCTTGATAAGATTATAAATCATTGCTATTCTGTAAGTCAACAAAAATTTGATATTAGTAAAATCCCTCTAAATCTCCCTTTGGAAAAGGGAGACTTTTATGGTTTCCCCCTTTTGAAAAAGGCATAAAGGGGGATTTTTGAAGTGTTTGGAAAAATTTAATTTTAGCAGAAAGTATTATTTTCACTTATCCTAGAAAATGTCCGAACTAATGTCCTAAGTTCAGAATATATAATGTAATTGCCAGACGTTAATTTCTCTTTCCAAAAAAGGGCTAATTTTGATAAAATTTAACCGGACTTTGGATTTTAACACAAATTATGTCATTTTTTAAAGGAGAAAGCTAAATTATGAAACTGAAAGATCAGGTTTCCATAGTTACAGGTGGAGGACGTGGTATTGGACGGGCAATTGCGTTAGCCTTTGCAAAAGAAGGTTCGCACGTTGCAGTTGTCGCAAGGACAGAGTCAGAAATTCAATCAGTGGCACAGGAGATAATCGCTTTCGGTGGAAAAGCAATTGCCATAAGAACCGATGTAACAGATGAATCGCAAGTCAAATCTATGGTTAAAGAGGTTTTATCTAATTTTGGCAAAATTGATATACTTGTCAATAACGCTGGATATGCTAAACATGCTTATATTCAAGATATATCAAATGAACTTTGGGATACAACTATGAACGTCAATCTTCGCGGTATTATGCTTTGCACCCGTGAAGTTTATGGCTATATGATGAATCAACAAAGCGGATATATAATAAACATCTCGTCTGGGGCAGGCAAACACGGCAGTCCTATGTATGCGACATATTCAACATCAAAATTCGGCGTTATCGGTTTTACAGAATGTCTCGCAGCAGAAGGAAGACGCTATGGCATTAAAGCCAGTGTCATCTGTCCAGGTCCTGTTGCAACAAAAATGAGGGCGGGAAATCATCCTAATGACGACGTTTCAAAGCTAATGCTACCTGAGGATATTGCAGACGTAGCGTTATTCTTGGTTACACAGCCTAAACGAGCATATATTGGAGAGGTATCAGTATCGGCGTTTTTATTCTAAACAATTTCTTTCCTGCTTTTGATAATCAACACTGACAAGACAAAGCCCTTTTGCGGGAAGGCTTGGTCCGGCTTTTGTTCTATCTCTTAATTCCAATATCTCTTTTACTTTTTCTGGATCAATCTTGCCTATACCAACGTTAAGCAATGTTCCGACAATTGCCCTGACCATGCCTCTTAAAAATGCGTTTGCCTTTATGCAAAACCTAATTAACTGATGTCCGCTTTCATAACCAAGGACAGATAAATTGGAGTTGAGCAAATCCCACTTTGCAAAGGTTACAGTGCGTATAGAATTACGGATAGGATCGCCTAAGGAAGCATAAGACGAAAAATCATAAGTGCCGATCAGATATTTACAGGCATCGTTCATAATACCAACATCAATAGGTTTTGGAAATAGATAAACATAATTTCGCAGAAAAGCAGACGGAGTGTTTGAATTTAATATAGTGTAATGATAAGTTCTGCTTACTGCATCAAAACGAGAATGGAAGCTTTCGTCAACTTCTTCTACTTGATTTATAACGATGTCACGGGGCAAAAGGCTATTGAGAGCAAGTTTAAACTCGTTTGGAGTCATATTAGACTCTGTCTTAAAATTAGCAACTTGACCGAGTGCATGAACGCCTGCATCTGTCCTTCCAGCACCTATTACATCAACTTTTGATTTTGTTATTTTGGATAGTGTAGATTCAAGTATCCCTTGTATAGTATTACATCCGGGCTGTATCTGCCAACCACAGTAGTTAGTGCCATCATATTCTATTGTCAATTTTATATTTCGCATGATCGGGACAATGAAGTATTGCGACCCCTTATATCTCAGTATCAATCAGGCTTTGACTTTTCGGATCAAGCTCATTTTGATTTCTTATTTCATATCTGTTTCCGTCTGCATCTCTTATGATTATTCTATTGCCTGAAATTCTGCGAATATCCTCTTTATAGCGTGTCTCAAATACTCGTCTTCCCTTATCTGTCTCAACATCAAATTTCATAACGCCATGTGATTCCGTCATAGAATTTATTTTAACTATTCTCGGCATAAAATATTCTCTTTTAAGCTCAGCTTTGAGTAATTTCTTAGATTCAGGGTCTAACTTGTCTATATTTTCTATTATGCCGATCTCTTTTCCTCTTTTTCCATCTACTATCTCATAAAAAGATACATAGCTTTCTGAATCCGTTATTGGAAAGCTCATCACTGGTCTAACTTCGGGATATTCTTTTTCATTGAGAATTGTTAAGCTAATTCTATTAAATGCGTCTTTATGAAGCCTGACTTTTTTAGGGTCTAACATATTTAACTCATTTTCAATTTTGTATTCCATTTTTTCACTCCAACTGAAAGATTAATAATCATACAGCGTTAACTAACAAATTAGTTTAAGATCATATCATCTGTTAGTCAAGTTGAAATTTTCAAAGGGAGATCAATGTTCGCTAATTCGGGGTGTAAAACTCAATTTTAG
>DTPJ01000840.1 GCA_011334435.1 Candidatus Poribacteria bacterium
CACAATTAGCAAAAAATATCGCAAGAAAATTAGAAGAAGAGCTTGAACATAAGTATCCGGGCATGATAAAAGTAACTGCAATTCGTGAAACTCGCGCTGTAGAATATGCAAGATAAGAAGGTTAAAGGTTAAAGGTTGAAGGTTAAAGGTTGAAGGATCAGGAAATTTGAGTATTATTAACTTTTAACTTTTAACCTTTAACTTTTAACCCAATATTTGGAAATTATGATAAAAATCCTTTTTATAGGTGACATTATCGGTCAACCAGGGCGTTCAGCAATTATCGCTAACATTTCGCGCCTAAAAGATCAATATCAAATTAATTTAACCATAGCTAACGGCGAAAATCTCGCTGGTGGAATGGGAATCACCCCAGAAACCGCTCTTGAATTACTTTCAAACCATATAGACATTATAAGCACAGGTAACCACGTCTGGGATAAAAAAGAGATAATAGATTATATAGATAAAGACGATAGAATAATCCGACCTGCAAACTATCCGCAAGGCGTCCCCGGAAAAGGTTGGACATTTAAGAGTATCAATTATAATCAAAGTGAACTGATCATTGCCGTGCTTAATCTCTCTGGCTGTGTATTTATGCAACCCTTGGATAACCCTTTCAGAGTCGTTGAGAATATCTTACCATCTATTCGTGAAAAGACCAATATAATAGTCGTTGATTTTCATGCAGAGGCAACTTCCGAGAAAATCGCTCTTGGCAGATTCTTAGATGGAAAAGTCAGTGCTGTAATTGGAACTCATACACACGTCCAAACAGCAGATGAGACCATCTTCCCTAATGGAACTGCCTATATTACAGATGTCGGAATGACCGGTCCAATAGATTCAATCATAGGCACAAAAACCGAACTGATTATCAAAAGGTTTTTGACACAAATGCCCACAAAATTTGATGTCCCAAAAGGCGATGTCTGTATCTCTGCTGTTATCATTGAGATTGATCCATCTACGGGCAGATCATCGTCAATTAAAAGAGTTTATGAAATAGTATAAACGACTAATTCGTCAATCCTAAAAGCTATGTCACTATTTGAAGAAAAGCATATCTATAAAGTCAGTGAATTGACAAGAACGATAAAAACTGTCCTTGAAGGAAGCTTTTTGTCTGATATTTGGGTTGAGGGCGAAGTATCTGGATTAAGCAGACCATTCTCAGGACATATTTATTTCAGACTAAAAGACGAGGATAGTCAAATTGATTGCGTAATATATAGAAGTGTAGCAGAGAGTCTAAGATTTCTGCCTGAAAATGGGATTAGCATAATTCTTAAAGGTGAAATCAACGTCTATGAACCGAGAGGGACATATCAGATAGTAGTGCATAGGATTGAACCGTTAGGTATTGGTGCTTTACAATTAGCTTTTGAGCAGTTGAAACAACGGCTTTATGAAGAGGGGTTGTTTGATACTGAACATAAAAAACCGATACCTTTCTTGCCCAAAAAGATCGGCGTCATCACATCGGCTACTGGTGCAGCTATTAGGGATATTCTAACCATCATAAAAAGGCGATTTTACAATGTCCATATACTTATCCATCCTGTATCTGTTCAAGGGGAAGGTTCGGCGGAAGAGATCGCACAAGCAATTGATAATATGAATAAAATAGGCGATATTGACGTCTTGATAGTTGGCAGAGGCGGTGGCTCTATTGAGGATTTATGGTCATTTAACGAAGAAATAGTCGCGAGAAGCATATATGCAAGCAAAATTCCCGTGATCTCAGCTGTCGGACATGAGATTGACTGGACAATATCCGATTTTGTGGCAGATTTAAGGGCGCCAACACCATCAGCCGCAGCAGAAATGGTAGTCCCAAATAAAGCCGATCTTGTCAGGACATTGGAGACGATGAAAAGCAGGCTATATTTTAATATAGATAATAGGATTGGACAGGAACAAAGCAGGTTAGAAAATTGTCTTCGTAGGATGAAATCCGCTGATGTTCGTAACATAATAAGTTCTTATCAACAAAATATAGATTTTTTCTTGCAAAGAGCTTATGATATTGTGAGCAAAAAAATTGAGCAGAACAGGCGCTACATTTTGGAATATCAAAGTAAGTTTCTTTATGTCGGTGTGCCGATGATGGCATCCAATGCCCGAAATCAAATCAATAAATTGACACAAAAATTGACTGACCTTGTCCATCAAATAATAGAAGGAAAGAAAAAAGAATTTAATATAAACGTTGCAAAACTTGATGCACTTAGCCCTCTATCAATTTTAAAAAGGGGATATAGTCTTTGCAGAAAAGTTGTTACCAAAGAGGCAATAAAGGGCGTTTCTGATGTCTCTGTCGGCGATGATATTTCAGTCATGATGGTAGATGGCGAAATCCTATGTAATGTGGAAGATGTGAAAAAAGTTGATAAATTTGTCTTTAATGGCAATAGAAAACCTTAAAATCCCCCTTTTATTTCCATAGGCATTAAGCTAAGGGAAAAAGGTTAAAAGTTAAAGGTTAAAAGTTATATGTCGCTCCTGACGGAGCTAAAAGATTTCTATTTAGGTGTCTTCTATAAATATATCACCCCTTCGGGGTTGAAAGTCCTTAAACTTAAGGATTTTATAAATAAAAAAATAACTTTTCTAAAACTTTGCAATTAAATTCACTCAACGATTACAGGGTTCTTTGGTAATAAATATGAAAAGAAAATATGAAAGGAGTTGACATATTGACAAGGAGTGATGAATTGACAGACTGATAGTGTGCCAGAGAAGATGACATAAAAACGATATCATCTATC
>DTPJ01000819.1 GCA_011334435.1 Candidatus Poribacteria bacterium
TATATTCATCTGTTGATCCAAGGATAGGCAAGCCTGCACCAGATTTTCAAGCATTAGCAACTAACGGAAAAACAATAAAGTTATCAGACCTTAAAGGCTCATGGGTAGTGCTTTATTTTTATCCGAAATCATTTACACCGGGCTGTACCGCAGAAGCATGCGCCCTCCGCGATAGCTATAAAAAAATAACAGAGATAGGCGTTGTTCTTCCAGAAGATGAGGACAAAAAACAAGGGTTAGATGTGATAATTCTTGGCGTAAGCACAGACTCTATTGAAACACAGAATAAATTCAAATCAGAATACAATCTCCCATTTGACCTTTTAAGCGATAAAGAAAAAGCCATTTCAAAAGCCTATGATGTTTTAGGTATAACTGGTCTGACCGCCCAACGTAAGACATTCATCATTGACCCAAAAGGAGACATCGCCTATGTCTTTGATAAAGTAGATGCAGGCAAACATGATCAGGAAGTGATGGAAGTGCTTGATAAATTGAAAAAAGCAAAGTAATATGTGAAGAGTGGCGAGTAAATAAAAATTCTATTAATAAACTCGTCACTCTTTTTATTTTGCCTTTTCTGTTTTTGTATTTTGAAAAAGGGGGAGTATATGATCTTTTATATAATATTTAAAAAATATGTGCGGTTTATAAGAAAGGAGAATATCGGAAGGTTATTGATTATCTCATTATTCATGCTATTTGCTGGGTCTATACTATTATACATATTAGAGAAAGGCAAAAACCAGAATATTGACTCTTATGGTGACGCTTTATGGTGGGGAATTGTCACGCTTGCGACTGTTGGATACGGTGATATATTTCCGATCACGCTTGCTGGTCGTATAGTTGGTGCATTTGTTATTTTATTCGGCATTGGATTTATAGGCTTATTTACCGCATCTATTGCAAGCATCTTTGTAGAAAAAAAACTTCGGCAGGATAGGGGGTTGAAGGCTTTGAAAAACCTAAAAGGACATATAATCATCTGTGGGTGGAACTATAACGTGACTGAGATCATATCTGAGATACATTTAGATAATAAAGAACGTGAAATTGTCATTATCGCTAATCTAAATGAAAATCCAATAGATGAAGATCATGTCCATTTTGTAAGGGGAAATGCGTCGGATATGAACAAATTGGAGATGGCATGTTTCAAAACTGCCGATGTCGCGATAGTTCTTCACGATGACTCCATCCCTGGCAACGGTGGAGATGGTCAAGCCATTCTTACTGTTTTAGCGATTAAAAAAGAGCAACCAAATGTCTATGTATGCGTTCAAATATTAGATGAAAACAACGTTGAGCATTGCAAAAGGGCTGGGGCAGATGAGGTGATCGTCACTGGTGCAATGACATCTAAATTATTGGTTCAATCAGCATTAGATCATGGCGTTACAAGGGTTGTATCTGAACTTATGAGCAAAAAATATGGAAATGAAATCTATAAAATCCCGTGTCCACAAAAATACATCGGTCATAATTTTAAATCCGCACTTGCAGAATTTAAAGATGATTATGACGGGATTATAATAGGGATAGAAAAGCCCGATCAATTGCTCACAAATCCTAAAAGTGATGTCATATTAAATAAAGGTGATTACATGATCGTCATATCGGAACAAAGACCTCATATTGATTGATAAATGAGATAGATTATGAAAGCGTCAGTCTATTATTTAGAGAAATTATTAATAGCATCCATAATTGGCTTATTTATGAGCATAAATTGCTTTTCTGAACCTGTTGGAAAGCTTCTTGTCCGAAGTCTGCC
Organism: Candidatus Poribacteria bacterium; assembly: GCA_011334435.1. Taxonomy (GTDB): domain Bacteria; phylum Poribacteria; class DTPJ01; order DTPJ01; family DTPJ01; genus DTPJ01. The sequence continues at coordinate 1,778 of DTPJ01000819.1, forward strand.
GTTAGAGTGTGAATTATTGTTTAGTAACGATCTGTCAAAAGATAAGATAGATATCAAAGGTGGAAATTTTATAAAATACCAATCAGATAAATGGGGCATTAAGAAAATTGATGATATTTTATATATAAACGGTATTCCAGAGGGCAAATATGAGATAATTTTCAAGAAATCTGATAAAGAAATTACTTCCGCAGTTAATATCCAAGATGGTAAGACTTCCTTTGTAAGCTGTAATTTTCCACAGAACACGACTTTTAAAATAGACCAAGTTTATGTTGGCAAAGACGGTTATCCGATGGTTCAGATACCTGCTGGGGACTTTCTTATGGGAAGTGACAAAGGAGAGCCAGATGAACAGCCAGTCCACAAAGTTTATTTAGATGCCTTTTATATTGATATTTATGAGGTTACAAACGCACAGTATAAAAAATTTTTAGATGCTACAAAACATAAACCGCCAAAATATTGGAATGATTCCAGATATAACGCTCCTGATCAGCCTGTTGTAGGTGTGACATGGCAAGATGCTATGGACTATTGCAAATGGGCAGGGAAACGATTGCCGACAGAAGCAGAATGGGAAAAATCTGCGCGTGGTGGTCTGATCGGAAAGGAATATCCTTGGGGCGATGAGGAAATAACAGATATGGCATTTGGTAACGAAAATCCCGGATTGTCAAGTGCTGTTCCTGTTGGGAGTTTTAAGCCAAATGGTTATGGTCTATTTGATATGGAGCGGAATGTCTGGGAGTGGTGCTTAGATTGGTATGATGAGGGATATTATGCAAAGTCTCCCGGAAAAAATCCAAAAGGTCCTGCTACGGGAGATAAGCGAGTCTTGCGTGGTGGATCATGGTTTTCTGGCATTTATACACCATTGAGGATACCTTATCGGTATAGCCTTGAACCTGATCAGACAAGTAATCTTATCGGCTTTCGTTGTGTTCAGGATAATAAATAAAGGAATTGGGTTGTTGGGCAA
>DTPJ01000469.1 GCA_011334435.1 Candidatus Poribacteria bacterium
AAATGGGACGGAGGAATTCGTGTTTTTTAATACTAGAGTTCCCCTGTCCTTTGTGAAAAGGGTAAAAGTCTACTTGGCATCGTATTTCAGTAAAACAGGTAAAAGGATGACGGTGAGCGATCTTGTTGTAAACGCGGTTGAAGAGTATATACAGAATCATCCAATCAGGGGGAATGACAATGAGCAGTAAAAGGAAAAATGAGGAAGATTTCGAATTGAAATCCTTCAGTGAGCTTAGAAATGAATTAAAACGAGAAGCGTTGAAAGATCGCTTAAAGTTTGATGTATTCATTGACGAAATAGTAGACCAGAAGATGATATTAAGCAATGTCGATATCCTTGATGAAGGTGTCATTCTCTACGTTAGACCGATTCCAGATAGCGGAAAGCTGTTAAGGGTATTCTCTAATTCGAAAGTGATTAAAAAGCAAATACCAATGATTGAGAAAGCTCTGGATAAGTATAAAGAGATCATTATTACTGTAAAAAAGGTTCAGTCAAAGAGTGGTAGAGAATACTACCAGATATTTTGAGGTGTTCTGATATGATGCTTAAGATAAAGAGAGGACCAGACTACTTGTTAATGCAGATATTTACTCCATATGGTGTAGTAGAGGATAGTTTTGACACAGTATATGCTGTTTTCTATAACAGTAAAGATAAGACTGAAAAGGTAATGAAATATGATCCTGATAACAAGGAAATAAGGGAAGCGTTTTTTGAAGCTTCTGCAGTATTCGTTCGCAATAATACTGCATTGGTGTATTTAGCACATCCGCTTCAATATCCTGTTCGTTATCAGCCTTCAGGAGAAACATAACTTTTTTTCATAAACTTTTTTAGAGGTGATATTAATGGGGAAACGAAAGAATGTAGATAAATCCAAAATTCCAGAAGCTGTAAAAAAGGTATTGGAGAATGAGCCAGATGATAATTCCGAAGTGGTAAACGTTAAAGGTATAGAAGTGAAGCCTAATAATTGCTATAAGTTGCTGATAGGTAAAATGATCTTCTATGTTAAAGTGTTGAATTTTACCGAAAATCCTTATGTAGTGATATGCCAAGATTACTATAGCAAAAAGGTTAGCTTGGACTTTAGGAAGGCCTCCCTTATTGCTGAGTATAGCTGTGATCAATTTGAAAGGAGGCGAAAGAATAAATGATTGTTATAGATGAATATTCTCAAAATGAGATCATTTCTTTTTGGAGGGGAAAACATTTATATTTTTATTTGAGAGATCCTAAACGGAAAACGTTTATAAAGAGACTGTATAAGCTGTATATTTGTTATATCGCGGTTTTTGAAAGATGCTACAGTGGAAGGAATAGGCCTAAAAAAGGATATACTTCTTCTAATGATATTCATGTAGAATTTTTACGGTGCGAAGAAGTAGACGTTTATGACAATCCTAGAGCTGAAGAAGATATAGAAGACATAAAAGCTTCACTAGAAACTGAGGCCGATTTCTGTGCTATGGAATACAACGATTTCGGAGGCCATGGATGGGACAAGACTCAATTTGTGTTTACTACAAAACAGATATACGAAGAAGTTCCCTGTTTAAATGATAGGTGTAAAGGTGATCTACCTGATGTCAAGGCCGATTGATCTACTTTTAATCGATATCGATATTCCCAAGGAATTTTGGGAAAAACATTTATCCGATATTTTTGAGCAAAAAATAAGGTTTTGCTCATCCTATCTGGACAATAAGGTCGATCGCTACATCATAAAGGAAAGTAGAAATGGGAATGTGCATGTCTATGTTTATTTGAGTAGGCCGATCGCTTCATTCGGTTTTTACGCTCGATTCAAGTATTGCTTGGGAGAAGACCATAAACGTTTAGCTTTAGATTTGAGACGCTACAAAACATGGGGGAAGATTGTGCAGTTCTTCTGGACTAAATAAGTTATTAGAGTAAACGATATTGCTTGGCCCCATCCGAAATAAAAGATGTCTATAAAAGCATCATCGGATATATGCCAATCTTCATCAAGCTCATAGATTATAAACAGTAAATTAAACGTTATATAGCTTGTTATAGCGAAAAGCTGATAGTGTAGATTTAATATGAAAGAAAATAACATTAAAAAGAATCCCATAAAAAAATGGTATATGTTATCCTTTACTGTCCTCACTTTTACCGCCTAGATGGTTCACCAAATATCCAATCGCTCCCCCTATTACGCCTGCAGTTGCAGTCAATACTGTTCCGTCCTGTCTTATTATTATCCAATATGCAATTGCTAATATTGTCAATAGCACCATTCCCAGCATTATTATCAGTCCTCTCTCATCCAGCATTCGAAATCACCTGCAATCAACGTTTATCACCGAACCCATATCATTCTCAGAACATTTTACTGTATCTGGAGCTACATATATTTGGACTAGTAAATTGAACTTTCCTGCTCTAGATTGGATTACTAGAGAAGAGGTATCGTAAAATGCTACATAATTTCCGTTATTTATCTGTTTTCCATCCATGAACGTCTGGAACATTGAAGGGAATTCGATTATATGACCATTTATGAACAGTGTTGGAGTTTTGTAGTTTTCTACTGAAGTAGATTTAGGTGTAATTACTACTTTAACTACTCTGGGAGCATTTATTATTAGTGTCTTTCCTTCGCCTTCATTTAACCAGAAACCTGTGTCAAATTCATTGACATAAACATATTGCCCAGAGCTATCTTTAACTTGAATTGTTGCCTTTATACCCGATGACTGATATTGTTGTAA
>DTPJ01000719.1 GCA_011334435.1 Candidatus Poribacteria bacterium
ATGGATTCCTGCTTCCGCAGGAATGACGTTTTGCTTTATCCAATGAGTATTTATTGGTTTCATATAGCTCTTGGAATTGTCGGGTGTATTTTTACGAGGTGTAAAAAACTGAGGGTGAATCAGATTTATTGTAATGTCTTGAAAATTATAAACAAATATGAGATAATGTAACAAGAATGAATAAATGTCAGTTGATTACAAGAGTATAAAGGAATTAGGAGTAATTAAAATGGATGAAAGCAAATTTACATCGGCACAAAAAGCAGCTATTGAAAAATTTAAAGTTCTAATAAAAGAGTATGCCTTTATGGCAAAACCTTCGTTCCTATATACTCAAAAGGAGATTTTGAAGATCATAGAAAAGGACTTGTGTAAATTAGATGCGGATTATATAAACAAATATCAAATTCCCGATGAAATTGTGAAAAACTTAGCAAAGGAAATATATGATCTATTGATGGAAAAGAAAGACTATGATAGGGCAATTTTATTTGCAGAACATTATAAACTTTAACTAAAATTTAGGGGGATAAATGAGCGATTTAGAAAGACCAAAATTGAGAGAACTTAACGCCTTCCCAGTAGAAATGAATGGCAGAAAGATGATATGTTTACAAGACCCACTTCATTTTACAGAAAATCCTGTTTTTGTGCCAGAAAGTGCTTTTTTTATAGTTAGCCTTTTTGATGGCGAACATTCCATTTTGGATATACAAGAGCAATATATGCGAAGATATGGCACATTGATTATGAGCGATCAGATAAGAAAGGTCGTCAATGATCTGGACGCAAATCTTATGCTTGATAGCGATAGATTTGAAGAATATAAAAGATATGTCGCCGAAGATTTCGCCAATTCATCGCTTCGTCTTTCTGTCTTTGCTGGTAGAGCTTACGAATCCGATCCCGAATTACTCAAAGAGCAGATAAGATCCTATTTTACACATCCTGAAGGTCCTGGTGAACCAAATCCCAAAAATGATGGAATAATAAAAGGCGTAATTGCCCCTCATATAGACCTTCAACGTGGCGGAATTTGCTATGCTTGGGCATATAAAGAAATTGCTGAACATTGTAATGCTGACCTATTCATTATCTTTGGCACTTCTCACACTCCATCAAAGAACCCATTCATACTTACTAAAAAGGATTTTCAAACACCTTTTGAGATATTGTCAACAGATGTGGATTTTGTCCAATCAATTGAGGAAAAATGCAGTTTTAATATATATGAAGACGAGTTAATTCATAAATATGAGCATTCTATTGAATTCCAAACAGTTTTTCTGCAATATATACTCGGCGAAAAAAGAGATTTTAAAATAGTCCCTATCCTATGTTCGCCTTTTAATATAGAAGATGGCAAACTACCAACTGATATTCCAGAAATTAGTAATTTTATCTCAATATTGAAAGATTCTGTAGCTGAAAGTGGAAGATCGGTATGCTTTATCAGTAGTGCTGATCTAAGCCATATAGGAAAGCGATTCGGCGATAATATCACGATTTCATCTGGGCTTTTAAGCTTGATTGAGACAAAAGATTTACAATCGCTTAAATATGTTGAAAATTTAGATGCTGATGGTTTCTTTAGGTCTATACAAGAAGAAAATAATGACAGGAAAATATGCGGATTATCGTCAATATATACTATGTTAAAGGTCATAGATGCAAATAAAGGTCAACTTATAAAATACTATCAATCGCCAGAATACGATACAGATTCAGTCGTAAGTTTTGCAAGTTTATCTTTTAGTTAGGTGAGAAACTTTGAGATATAGAAAAGTTTTTTATATAAAATTCTGTATATTTATTTTGTTAATTCAATTTAATCTTGCAAACGCAGATAGCAAAAATCTCGATCTGCAAACAGCGTTGAAAAAAATGCAAGATGCGAGATCGCATTCTGGATATACCTTTAATCAGATGGAAAAATGCCTTTTCCCTTACATTGCAACTATAACTGACAACTGGAAAAGTCTGCCATTATTGATGCGTCAGAGCCTTATTCCGATGTTTCAGCGACCAGATAAACCAGACAGCTATTGGTATGTATCTGGATTGCCAAAGACTTTCGGCACACCTCATTTTAAGTTCCATTACACCACACAAGGACCTGACGCTGTCATCTCGGAAGACATTTTCCCTATGAATGGCGTTCCAGATTTAGTTGATATTTGTGCAGAAGCATTTGAAAAATCCTACCGAATTGAGGTTGAACAGCTTGGTTATAAAGCTCCCATTGACGATATGTGGGCAAAGGATAATGGCGGAGATAGGCGATATGATGTTTATCTATTTTCAGGACCATGGCTTGGTTTTACTATGCCAGAAGACCCACTTTCTGTCCAATCCACATCAATGACTATTTCATCTTATTTCGGCATAAATTCCAGAGTCCATGAGTTAGTCGGTGCATCTGAAGGCAAAAGGTATATAGAGACCACTTGTAGTCATGAGTTTTTCCATGCGATCCAATTCGCTTACAATTACAGATCGGAGCGTTGGTTTATGGAAGCTACATGCACTTGGATGGAACGAATGGTATATGACGGAAGTGAACAAGGCGAAACTGACGGCAATAAATATTATACCAGTCAACTGAATTATTGGTTTCGCTATCCAGATTGGTCTTTAACTAAATTTGACGGTTGGCATGAATACGGAAGCGTTATTTGGAGTATCTTTTTAACAGAACGATATGATGTTGAGATAATAAAAGACATATTTGAAAATATGGCAG
>DTPJ01000244.1 GCA_011334435.1 Candidatus Poribacteria bacterium
CCCCAATCGCCGGGCTTTGGATCTGTCTCGTTTGATGTGAAAGTTATAGACTTATTTTCTTGACCTTCTGCATATAAAGTCCCATCAATAACCAATTTGGTATTTTTAGCAAATTTTAATTTTGACCCTTTGTCAATAGTTAGTGAACCATTTTTTGATACTATAACGTCACTTTCAACGAGTATCGTCCCTGACCATATCTCATCTTTTGTGATCTCGCCAGATTTTTTGATGACATTAGATTTATCAGCAGTGTCTAACGGTTCACCAATTTCAATAGGTTTGCATCCAATATAGATAACAGTCACAAGAATTAAAATCAAAATTGCCAGAAAATTCTTTTTTCCCATTTCATACCCTTATTAAACTACTTCAATCCCCTTGGGGACTTCGGTCTTGACGATTATATTATCTTTATCCTTTCTGACCCACGATACATATATCGTCCCATAAGGCGTTGGCACTGTCCCTTCGCATTTATTGATACCTTCTGGCGCCCAAATAGCGATTTCTGTTTTTTTATAGCCGATCTCAACGGGGTTAACTCCAAGCAATATTCTGGTAAACCATTCAACGGGAGTGCTACTCCAAGCATGGCATAGACTTATGCGATACTCACTATAGGCGGTATATGTTGTCAGGTGTTTATGAAAATCTTCGGGATATTCACATCTGACAGACTCCCAAAAAGAAGTTGCTCCACGGTCTAACATCCCTCCCCAAATTGATCGGATGATGGAAAGCCCCTTTTCTGGCATGTTAAAATCTGCGTAAAGACAAGCCAAAAGATAGGCTGAACATGGAGTTATCGGATCAGAAAGCTGATAACTATTCAAAAATTTGATAGCCTGCTCAGTGCTTACATAACCCGAAAGTATCCCAAGCAATTTTGTTATAACCGCATCCGATTTTATAAAACGTTCTTCTGGTATCTCGGGTATATGCCAATTAAATTTAATATTAGCTTCTGGTAGAACGCTAACTATGTTTGTTAGGGCTTGTTTTGCGATCAGGTATAATGCTTGAAGGCATAACAGCGATTCTTCTGACGAGATAGGCACCCAATCAATGAAACTTCCACCAACTTTTAGAAATCCATTTTCATCAACGTTTTTCTCAACTCTACTTGCGTGTTTCTGTATCAAAGGCACAATTTCCTTGACGAACTCAATATCGCTCCTATTAAGTATATATTCCCAAACAGAGACAAACCACCAAAGCGTGTAACTGGGCAAGCTATTCATCCATTCTGTTTCAGGCGTCTGACCAAGCTCTATCAGTGAACGTTTTACAATAGAAAAATCATTCCATAAGGGATACGCCCCTCTTGCAGAGAGGTAGAGATCATAGACCCAAGGGAGGCGATCACGTTTAATGCCGTCCCATAAAGCTAATTGATTGCAGATTCGGTTTGTATGGACAGCAACATCGTATATTTTATTGAGTTGCTCATCGTCGCACCAGAACGATCCGATCTGCTCAATTTTAGCGGTTACAGATTCACAGACTATTTGGATTGCGAAATTAGAACCTGCTCTACCCATAACGAATAGCCTAACATACCTCATGCCATTAGGGACAGAAAATTTGGTCTCGCCTGAGTTGATCTCCAATAATTCCGTCATACAACCATCATAATTTTCAAGCTCAAATGTTGATTCAGCGCCATTCCAAAGTATTTGAACAGGTTCGTTTCCAAGATTTTTGATCCTTAACCTTGCATTTCTTTCGCGCCTAAGATCAATCAACACATTAGGGACTTCATACATGTTTGTTTCTCTTTGTGCAGTCCTAAGTCGCTTCCAATCTTCCTGTTTTCGTAAGTGATATATAGAGATAAATTCAGAGTGCTTCAAAGGCTCAAAACTTATGTTTTTCGTAATAATACCAGATATTCTTAAAACTTCGTCCTTTTGATTGAAGAAAACGCCGTCAGATTCTCTAAGATCAAAGACAATTGGTTCAGCAACAAGGTCACCGAAACCAGAACGGACAAAGTCCTCTGGCATATCGTCCAAATCACCGTAAGGTTCTTGACCGAGTTTACATATCTCTACAGATTTTACATTGTCCGCAAGCCATGAGTCATCTGTCACAAGCCGAAAATCATCGCATTCAAGCCACGCCATACAGCCGACCGTTCTATCATAGGCAAAAGATGTCGCACCATGTCTTGGCACGGGATTTTGGCATTCAATCTCTATTTCTATTTTATGATTACTAGATTTTAACGGGGGACATTTGCCGTAATGGTATCTTGTTATATTATCTGGATCATCGGGCAAATCAAGTATTTCTATATCATCAATTAAAACCTTCGCACTACCAGTTAAAGCAATTCCTACTATGGGAGTTTTAAGATTGTTTGTCAGTTTAAACTCGCGATGTAGTTTCGTTTTAAGTTTTTTATCCCTATCGGGATGCCATATCCATACGGGAAGTGGCAAGTTTATATTATTCATTTATCATTCTCCTGATTTATTCCAATTGTTTTTTGCCCTTTCAAATATTTCTTCTATTGTTTGACCATCATATAATCTTTTATCTCAAAACCGTTATCTTCCCTGTAAATGTGTCAGTCTCGCTTTTGATGACGAATATATATGTTCCGCTTGCCAACTCTTCATCTTTATCATTATGGACGTCCCATTTAACCTCATCGCCTCCGCCTATCTTTTCTATTGTTTTGACCTTCTTGCCATCAATGCTGAATATCTGAATGGTCGCATTTTCCGTC
>DTPJ01000573.1 GCA_011334435.1 Candidatus Poribacteria bacterium
CCATCACAATATAGAATTCCCACTATGATCCCTTTCTTGTATAATTTATGCTTCGTCAATCTTTATAACGACTAATGTTATATCATCTGCCTGTTGGACATTACCGCAGAAATCTTTATGACACCGCAGAATATTCTCCTTTATCTCTCCTGCCGATAAATGTGCATTTTTAATTAATAGTTCTTCTAATCTTTCTTCACCAAACGTCTTTTCATCGCTATTTTGAGCATCTGTTATGCCATCGGTAAATAAAATGAATATATCACCTTTGCTGAAAGGTTCTGGAGAAGATACATCAAATATCTCTTTTTCATTCCAACCAAGAAAAGTATTTCCAAAATTTATATCTATTCCAGCAATTCTACTTTCATTTGCCAAATAGTGACGTGGAAACGGATGACCTGCTATGGAAAATGAAACTGTGCAAATTTTCAGGTCAAAGATCATATAGCAAAAAGTCATATACATAAAATTTGGTATAAACCCATAAGTATAAATTACTTCGTTAATAGCATTCATAACGCTTTGGAGTGAGTAATTATTTCTCAACTGCATGTGCAAACAACTTTTTGCCATAGACACTATTAAGCCTGCATCAAAACCATGTCCCTTTACATCTCCGATCATCGCGCCGAATTTATTATCTGGCAACTCAAAATAATCAAAATAATCTCCACCGACTTTAATCGCGGGATTGCAATATCCAGAAGCGGTCAACGATATACCATCACTTGATTTGATCGTTAGATCTTCTTTTGGCAATATCGCCATTTGCATCTCTCTTGCTCTTTCAAGGTCTCTGTCAATGAGTGCTTTTTCAATTTTTGCTTTAACATCACGATCAGTTTGTTCTCTCAGCTTTCCTAATAAAATTGATAGAGTTTTCTGCATTAAGTTTATATCTCTTTGCATAAGTTTATGAAAATCTTCTTTGCCTATTTTCAATAAAATTGAATCACCTATTGATGAGACAGATGCACTTCTTTTTCCTGCATCTAGGACAGCCATTTCGCCCACGCATTCACCAGCTTTAAGAACCGTGATTTCCTGATTATCTCTATGAACTCTTACTTGCCCTTCTGCAATAATGTATATTGCGTCTCCATCATCCCCAGTTTCAAATATAATCTGATCATCGGTAAAACTCGTTACTTCAATTATATCTGCTATTTCTTTTAATTTATCATAAGAAGTATCCTTAAACATTATATTCTTTTTTAAATAATCAACAATATTATCAGTTGACAGCATTAATTCAGCCTCCTAGAATAGATTTCGCTATATCAAGCGACTCAACATCCCAGAAACCCGATAGGCTTTGTTCATTGATCTGGACAAAATAAAATTTTGCGTCAGATTCAAACAATTTCGCTTTATCAGGTTGCAATTTGCTCAAATTAATAGCTTTTGATTTTTCACTTAAATATTTTATATAGGATTGGAAGGCAAGCTCCGCTTTTTGTGCTGATGGATATTCTATGATAAATGACAGATACCTGTTTCCGTTGATATTGTATTCTGCAACAATTCCTTTTGTCTCTCCGTCAAGATTAAAGACATTCTCATCTGCGACAAAATGTATATTATCTAAACCAAGTTTCCTTGTAAAATATTTCGCACTTTTGGGAATTAATCCATTTGGGGATAATCTTTTGATTATAGGTGGTTCTTCTCCACATCCCTTGATTTTTGATGCGATCTTATTTCCAAATAGAATTACATCTTGCTGATATGTTTCAGAAGAGTCAAGACAATAGACCTTGCAGTAGTATTTATCTTTCCAGAAATCCAGAGCAACACCTGTAAGTATGCCTTCGTTTCCGATATTGACATAATTGGCGTCCTGATACCTATTCAAGCTATATATACCAAAGGCACTATTTGACGAAAGCAACTCATAAGCATCAATTAATATAGAGACATCGCCTTTTTTATATTCTGCGGTTGCAACTCTGACAAAATCATAAGCGAAGTAGATTTCAGCAGCGCCGTCTATATAGTCAAAAATGGTTTTTTTATCATATATTTTTACGGGAGATAAAAGCTTCCAATTGGCAATTTCATTTTCGGAAAAAGAAATAATATTAACAATTTCGTCAACAGACACGGGTTTATCTGCTATGCTTTTCGTTAAAGGTGTTATATCTTTTAGTTCCTGTTTAGCACATCCTGAAATAATGACTAAAAAAATGGTTATGATCAAAAGTAATCTTTGCATTTCTCATCTCCCCTTGTTTATAGAATTTTTTAGAGCTTCTATAATTTTTATCATTGTATCTGAGAATCAATTTTAGGTTCCAAAATTATTTCAACAAAAATACAGAAAGATCTTAAACTTAAAAATATAATGATGTCCGCAAATTGTCTTTTAATATCAATCTTAACAGATAGCTTAAAAGAAAGTCAAGAAAGATTTGTTTAGTGGTTTAGTGAGAAAAAGGAAAAAGTCAGAAATTTCTAATCCGCTTAACCAGCTAATTAATCTAAAATTACTTTTTATTGGAACCATCAAATTTTTTCTATTTTGAACGATTGAGCGTTTCTGAAAATGAAGCCAGTCCAATTCAAATTTTAGGTAAAAGGTTATCAGCCACAGAAACACAAGAAAAAGTAATCAGTAATCAGTAATCAGTGATCTGTAATTGGCGGTGATTTATTCTTGTTAAGTCTGGTAATTCTGAGATGCTATCCGAAACCAGTATTTATCAAAGTTTGAATTAAATGTTTATATGAAAA
>DTPJ01000847.1 GCA_011334435.1 Candidatus Poribacteria bacterium
GCGAGATAGAGAAGTCAAGAAAAATTTTTGCATACCAAAAAATCCAGTTTTGATGTTGTTCGTAACCATTTTTCGGACAACAAACACTGCATTCTCAACATGCTTGCAGGTTTGTGAACTTATTATGCCATTTTGCCAAATTTCAATCCGGAAAAATTCAGAAAAACTCTTGCTCATACTTGGTTGATAGCTGTATAATTATTGAGTAATCTTTTTACAAGGAGGCAAAATTTATGTCTAAAAGCATATACATAGAAATACCCGATGAGCTTTTAGAGCTTTTGGGGTCAGAAGAAGAAGCCGCAAAAGAGGCGAAACAATCGCTTGTGCTGGATTTGGTCCGCAGAGGAAAGATTTCTAAAGCCAAAGCAGCGGATTTGCTTGGAATGGACCTTTGGGAAATGCCAGCTTTTCTATCGGAATACAAGATCCCATGGTTTAACTATAGCAAAAAGCAGATGGAACAAGATATGGCTACCCTACGCAGGCTTGACGGAAAAGAGAGTACATAATTGCAAATTGTCAGTAATTCAACTATTCTCATTGCTTTATCTCGCATTGGTCACCTATGGCTGTTGGAAAAACTATTTAATGAATTAATAATCCCTCAAGCTGTATACATTGATGTTGTCGTAAAGGGAGCAGGTAAACCCGGTTCCAAAGATGTGGCTGATGCAGAGTGGATCCGAGTATTTAATGTGAAAGATACAGAAGCTCTGGATGAATTCCTATCTATAATCCATCGTGGAGAAGCCGAAGCTATTGAACTTGCATTGGAGCTCGGTGTTGATCTAATAATTTTGGATGATGATATCGCCAGGCAAATTGCTATCATGAAAGGTCTTAATGTTGTCGGAACACTTGCCGTTCTCCGACAGGCTAAGGAGAAAAATTTGATTCCCATCCTTAAACCCTTATTAGATGCTCTCCGTTCAGTGGGTTTCTATATAGGCGACGAATACAACGAAATATTAATGGATCTCGGAGAGCTTTGATTCTACATATGAAGGATGGTGCTATACCGATGATAATAGATTCGCATTGTCATCTGAAACATGGTGACGCACAAAGGACTGAATACTCCGCGGAAACCATCGTAAATATCATGGATTCAGTTGGAATAGATAAATCTGTTGTGTTTGCTATGTCAACCACGACCAGCTGTTCTATTGAAATGGCAAGGAAAGCGGTTGAAAGGTTTCCAGATCGGCTGATACCATATGTTTATGCACTTCCAAGCTACACAGATGTTGTGCTCAGCCAGATTGAAGATGCGATCTTCCTATATGGTTTCCGAGGGATCAAGATACATGCAGGAGAATGCACGTTAGCTGAATATATTATTGACCCAGTCATAGACCTTGCCGGGAGAAGTGGCGTGCCTTGTCTAATCGATTGCTTGGGCAGGTATGAGACAATTGGTCGGATAGCGAAAAAGTTCAGCCAAACCAAGATAATCGTCGCTCATTTTGGTCAATACCTCAGCAGAGATGAGTCATTAATAGAGCATTTTATCAAGCTTGCAGAGGGATATGACAATATCCTTTTGGATACCAGTGGTGTTATAATTATCAGCAAGATTGGAGAAGCAATAAAGCGTATAGGTGCAGAACGTGTAATTTTCGGCATTGATGGACCTCATGAGTCTCCTGATCTCATAACGTTCGCACAGACAGAACTTGATAAGGTCCGAATGTTGAATCTTGACCCAAAAGATGAAACCGCTATTCTCGGCGGAAATATCGCCAATTTATTACATATTTAGGCAAATTATGAGAGATGATAGTAGATGGGATACAAAGGTGTAGTAAAAGATAATGCGATTGTTTTAGAACAGGGTGTGAAGCTTCCTGAAGGAACGGAGGTAGAGGTTATCGCACAGGGCTGGTGGATGTCAGAAGAAGCACGACGAAATGCCACTGATAAAAAATCCTTTAAGAGACTTCTTGATGAGTGCGATGAACTTCGCAAGCAAATGCCGAAGACAACCGACAGCGTGCAGATCATCCGAGAAATGCGAGAGGAAAGGGCGAACAGATAGGGGAACAATAGATGGAATGGCGTATTGATGCAAATATTGCAGTGAAAGTAGTGGTCAAAGAATATCTTTCGGAAAAAGCAAAAGCCTTAATATCGGATGCTTTGGATGCTGAAACACGACTAATTGTTCCACATTTTTTTGATGATGAGATATATGGTGCCGTCCGAAAAAAGGTATACATCGGTGAAATAACAGATAGAGAGGGCGACATTGCCTTTGAAGACTTAAAGGGCTTGCCTGTTCAATTTATGCCGACCGCTTACCTGTGCGACCGGGCATGGGAAATAGCCAAGCAGTTCAACCTCAGATGGCTGTATGACGCATTTTACGTCGCTCTTGCAGAAGAAAGGTCATGCCCCCTTCTGGACAGCAGATATGGAGTTATACAGGGCTGTGAAGGATAAGCTTGTTTTCGTTAAATCCCTCGAGGACTATGTCTCCTCATAACCCGTAGACAACGCCATCAGCCCTAATGCCACCGCGTCAAACATGTTCTGGTGATACCTCTCTTTCCAAGCCCTGTCCTGAGTGAGATAGACCTTAAGCTCAGGATATTTTGAGACGATAACCTCGCTCAATGTCCTCTTATCCGCCCAGCCATCGCCACATATGAACTTCCTGACAGTTGTCGGCGCATAGCTTATGACCCTCAAACCCTTCCTCTTGCCGATGGAGGTTATCTCATCAACGAA
>DTPJ01000379.1 GCA_011334435.1 Candidatus Poribacteria bacterium
CTTTCTAATTGAACGATCTCTTTATCATTTGTGTTGCCAAATATGTTATCCAATCCGCAAGTCTTAAACCCAATAAGGATACCGCCATTTTTCACCCATTCATCAAGATTTGATTTAACTGCTTCTGTGATCCTATATAACGGTAAATCCCCAATAAATAATACACCTATATCATCAAGCGAGCTCTTATTTTCTATGGATTTACTAGAAATCTCTTTTGCACGAAGACCTAATTGTTCGTTTATCTCTTTTATGTATTTATACCAATAATTTTTCTTTTGTCTATTTGCCTCAATTTGAAGATCGAGATCGTAAACATAAGCGGTCACTAACTTAACAGCATTTGAAGACATAATTTAATCCATCCTATGTAAATTTAGCCTTATTCATTTTTTGAATCGTAAATTTTACGTAACTCATCTGGACTGTTTATGGATTTGATCTCATTCAATATCTTCCTTAACAGTTCCACATCTTTTATTTGAGAAATTTCTGGTAAAAGCTTCAAACCCGAATCTCCAAATCTGAAATCCAGCATTATTTTGATGCCCTCTAATATACCTTCTAATATACCTTTTTCTAATCCTTGTTGCAATCCTTGTTGCAATCCTTGTTGCAATCCTTGTTGCAATCCTTGTTGCAATCCCTGTTGCCATCCTTCTTTGATAGCAATTTTTTCAATTGTTGATATATGTTGCATGTTCTTTTCCTCCTCATATTTCCGTATTTCATAACGAAGTTGGTTCTCTACTTCCTCTGGCAAATACATTAACCAATCTATAAAAATGAATAGTTTCCTTATATCCTCTTTGCTATAACCTTTTTCGTATAGTCTTCTGATTAAATAAAATTTCCAAAATTTTCGTGCCTCAAAATTCCCTTTCGTTTCTTGAGTCTTTAAATGTGCCATGACAACTGTCGCAAAAGGATTATCGCTTTCTTCTAACTCTTTCCATTTTTCCCTATAATCCGTTAGTTTTACACTTGGAAACTTGAAACCAACTTCACAACCCCATAGCTCATAACCGAAAAACGACGGTCTCCAACTTTTACCTTCATCGCCAAGCACAGCGAAACTCGCCACTAAACGATCATATCTATCAAAAATGCGATAGTTATAAATATACATTCGTTTAGAAAAGTCCATATCAACTTGGCTTTGTATTTCTATATGCACTAAAACCCATGCTTCTTGGTCATCTTTTCGCCATACCCTAACAAGTTTATCAACATAACGTCCCTTGAATTCAGCATCACGAGTTATCTGTTGCAGTTCATTGTTCAAGGATTCGTAATTCTTATCCCAGTTAATGTTGTTATATGCTTGTGGGAAAAAGAATGACATAAATTCAACAAAGTATTCATCTAATGCTTCTTTCCATGCACCATCATAGTCAATTTGCTGTTCCAAAATTCAATCCTCTTCATTCCCTATTGTTCAGGTGTAAATTCCTCAACCTTAGAACTAGGCTTTATCGTGTCCTCTGATCCGCCAAAGACATATATTTTGCCATTTATCGCTTCAGTTGCTATGGCATATCTTGCAGTTGGCATTTTAGATGCTTTTGTCCATCTATCTATTTTTGGATCGTATTTTTCAACTGTTGAAAGGCTAATTGGTCTTTCAGTTAAAAAAAACTTTTCCCCTGACGCGGTTTGACCACCAATTGCATAGACAATCCCGTTAATTACACTGGTTGATAACCCTGCCCTTCCTGTTGGCATATCTGCTTTTCTTATCCATTTATTAGTCATCGGGTCATATTCCTCAACTGACGAAAGATAAACTTCTCCCTTATCTCGTCCATTTGCCATTGGACCTACTTTCGCAAATCCTCCAAAACAATAAATCTTATTATTAACCGCAATAGCCGAAAAAAAAGCTCTTGGAGTAAGCATATTGGCTTTTTTTGTCCATTTATTTGTCACTGGATCATATTCTTCTACTGTGGACTATGTTTTGAGGCTTTCATTTATTCCACCGATAGCATAAATTTTTCCATTTATAGCACATGCTGAAAGAAACGATCTTGGAGTTGGCATATCTGCTTTTTTTGTCCATTTATCCGTTATTGGATCATATTCTTCTGTTGCTGGAGTTGTGCTGGGACTTACACCGCCAATAGCGTATATTTTTCCATTCACAACACTGACAGATAACATGCCCCTTGGAGTTGGCATGTCTGCTTTTTTTGTCCATTTATCCGTCGCTGGATCATATTCTTCCAAAGTAGAAAGTGGATTAGGACTATCAGACATTCCACCAACGAGGTATATTTTCCCGTTTACAACACAGCTCGGCGATAGTTTTGCAGTCGGCATATTTCCTTTCTTTACCCATTTCCCATCTTCCGCATTGACATCAAAAAGAAAGCAAAAAATTAGCATTATAGGACTGATTAATGCTAAATGCTCAATTAGTTTTATTTTTTTCAACATATTTCTCCTTGCTCTTTCCGATTAACGTGGATTTTCATTTGATCCGATAATCGTTTTAGCTTTTTCTTTAAGTTTTGATTCAACAGCTTGATTTATATACAAAGTTGCTAATGCACAACCGTAGCAATGTTCCTTTATCGGTAAAACAGACATTGACTTTATTCCTGTCTTAATATTTTCAAAAACACCATGATCGTTTATGTTCCCTATTGGGAGTGTATGACGGATTGCATGCGCCCCACATCTATATTGATCTCCTTCGGGAGTAAATGTAGCCTGTGTCGGTGCCAC
>DTPJ01000247.1 GCA_011334435.1 Candidatus Poribacteria bacterium
ACTCCAGGCCCAATAAAGACGTTGTCTTCTATAGTCACGCCCGAAGGAATGAAAACGAAAGGCCTTATCTTACAATTATCGCCTATTGTTACATCTCCTTCAATATATACATAAGCATCAATTTTGCAGTTCTTTCCTATTTTGCATTTGTATAGGTTAACTTGATCATGAACCCTCGTGCCTTCATCTATTTTCACGTCCTCGATTATTGAAAATTTGGACATTTTTCTCTTATTTTCTTTCACAACTTCACCTTCAAACAACTGATACCACTTTATCTTCCTGCAAACTTTTCCTCATAGCTTCCAAAACTGTTACGTTTCTAACTCCTATCAGAGGACTGTTTATAGGCGGAACACCATTTTTAATACGATCAATAAAATGATTTATCTCACTCTCAATGGTATTATTACGCTCAACAAGTATCTCCTTTTTAGCTCCTTTTTCAAATAACGTTATTGTTTGTTCAACCGCCTCTATCTTTATTGCGTTTTTTTCGTTTATGATAAAAACCGTTCTTTCTCGAGGACCATGGTGGACCCAGCTTAAAGTTAACGAAGCAACAATATCTCCTGGAAATTCCATAGTAATAAAAGCAACTTCCTCCAGCCCTGCTTTTTTCCTTTCGTAACTCCGCCCTTCCGCATATACTTTAGTGGGCCACTCTTCAAAAATATGGTTCAAAATATCCACGGGATGCGGGGCCAAGTCGAAAATTATATCTCGACCATGTGGAGGGGACATAGCCGACACCCAACGTAGCTCAAGGCACCTAACCTTATCAATTTCCCCGTTTTCAACCATTTGCTTAACTCTGTTTACGGCATTGTTAAACCTGAAAATATGACCTATCAACAGAACTGCCCCGTTTTTCTCGGCTTGCCTAGCAAGCCTAAACGCATCACTTGAAGTTAAGCACATAGGTTTTTCAAGCAGGATATTTTTGCCCGCTGCGATGGCTTTCATCGCAATTTCATAATGGGTTTCATTGGGCGTAGCTATGTGAACCCCAGTGATCTTGGGATCTTCAAGAATTTTATCATAGTCCTTCTTTAGCATAGAATCTGGCAGAGAAAAACGCTCACGTATGCTACATAAACTTTCAGGAGATTTATCAGCTATCGCTTGTAGCTTCAAGTCATGTCTTTTTTTGGATAAGGCTAAGTACTCATTGACAAGTTTAGTTCCCCAATACCCTGCACCGATAACAGCTATGTTAATCCTTTTAGACAAGTTTTCACCCTGCTTCCTCGTAAAATTCGTGAATCTTCTCACAAACATATGTTATGTCATCTTTTGTGAGGCTTGGATGCATGGGTAAGCTAAGACATGTTTGCGAGACGAGTTCGCTTATTGGGTATTCTCCGCCTTTAAACCGGAAAAGTTTTTTATAAACGGGTTGCAAGTGTATGGGCAACGGATAATGAACCCCGCATTGAATTCCGTTGTTTTCCAGATGCTCCTTAAGCTTGTCCCTGTTTCTGGCTCTAATCACGTAAAGATGATAAACTGGTTTGACAAGTTTCTTGGGGGCTAGTGGAAGGACAATTTCGTCTAAGTCAGACAGCAATTTATTATACAATAAAGCATTTCGAACTCTTTTTTCGTTCCACTCATTAAGCCTTTTGAGTTGAATTCTACCTATGGCAGCATTCAAAGTGTTCAATCGCGCCGTATATCCAATTATATCATGCTCATATTTTGTCTTTCTGCCGCAATCTCTTAACTTAATGACCATCCTTGCAATTTCCTCGTTATTCGTCACAATCATTCCGCCATCCCCGCAAACAGTCATATTTTTTGAAGGGTAAAATGAAAAACAACCTACATCTCCGATGGTCCCAACCTTCAGTCCATTATACTCTGCTCCATGGGCTTGACAAGCATCTTCCAATACTTTGACTTTGGCATCTTTGGCTATGCTCATTATTTGTTGCATATCACATGGATAACCGTATAGATGAACTGGAAGTATGACTTTGGTATGTTTTGTTATACTCTGGCGTATCTTTGAAGGGTCGATGTTATACGTTTTTATGTTAATATCTGAAAAAACCGGGGTGGCGTTTGCGTGAAGAATCGCATTTGCAGTTGCTATAAAAGAAAATGAGGTAGTAATTACATGTTCTTGGCTTTTGATACCTAAAGCCAAAAGAGAAAGGTGCAAAGCAGCGGTCCCAGAATTTGTTGACACAGCGTATTTGGCACCAACATATTTAGCAAATTCCTCTTCAAACTTATACACATCTTCGCCTAACACAAAACGTTCATTATGAAGCGCATTTAAAGCCGCATTCTCCATTTCTTTGTCAAAAGTTGGAACCGCCAAAGGAATGCGGTAGGTATCTTTTGGATTCATGCCACTTGAACTTCCGTTATCAAATATGTTTTATAAAATCTACTGTTCTAAAACTGGCGGAATAACGTCTCCAACCACTGCCGCATACATTCTCAACATTTTAAGCTGCATTTTCCACGATACCTCATGTCTAAAGTAGCTGTAGCTAGGAAATTTTTTCTTGATTTCCGTCAGTTTTATTTTATCCTCAACCAATTCAATATTGCTGACTGTTCCGATTTGCTCTTTCTCTGCTAACCTCAGATACTCTACATTTCTTGGATTAATTCCCATGATTTTAGCTGCTATGAAATCTGTGGCTAAAGAATCATCTCCAGCAACGAGGACCCCCAATTTTTTGGGAATTGATCCGCGGGCTATGAGACCGTC
>DTPJ01000359.1 GCA_011334435.1 Candidatus Poribacteria bacterium
CGCTTTGGAGTCTAAACAACCCCGATTCATATTGGACAATATCAATAGAACCAGATAAACAGAAATATGACATTGCAAATAATATTGTATTCCGAGTTAAGTCAACCGCAGATTGCTATATAATAATTTTAAATTGGAATTCAAAAGGAGAACCATTCCAACTTCTGCCAAATAGATATGAATCGGGCAATTTTATTGTGAGAAATAAGACTTATGATCTGCCATCTGCCGAATCAAAATTTGATTTAAGGGTAACAGGTTCAAAAGGAGAAGAAAAAATAAAGATAATCGCTTTACGTAACCGTCAGGACAATGTAAAATTGCGAAATCTTATTCCAATAGAGGATAGTTTTGGCAGTGTTTCTTCCCGTATCTCAATCTTGCCAAAGGAAAAAGCGTCAAAAGATGATATAGAGGCGAAAATTATTAATGCCCTTAAAGAGATGAATCGTAGCGATTGGGCAACTGCAAACTGCATCGTCCAAATACAATAAAAATGATTGTGATGAGTATTTATCCATACTTATTATTCGCTACTGATCACTGATTACAGAAAACAGGGGTAATTCAAATGTTAAATATCCGATTGTGTCAAATTATATTGTTGATAGCGTCTGTCTTTGTAATTAGCTTAACTTTCTCTATAACTGCATCTGCCCAGACTACATATTGCCTAATTTTGCTTATGGATTCGGACGTAAATATCTCTGCAAGCGTAGTTAAAGATGCGGAAACCGTCCAAAAAGCCCTTGAAGTCCTGCAAAGCGAAGGAATAAGCGAGTTAAAAATGACAACTATGCGGAGTTCCGAAAAAAAGGTGAAGACATCTGATATGATAGAATGGATAGGCAATCTTGATCCCTCTGAAGACGATGTTGTTATGATATATTACAGTGGTCATGGGTTTATTGACGAACAAAATAGACATTATTTAAGTTTTGAGGAAGGCGACACAATTCCAAGATCGGATATAATATCCAGACTGAATGAACTTGATTGCAGGCTTCGGATTCTTATAACAGACAGTTGTAGCAATTTAGTTAGCCTGCCAACACCAGTTACATCTAGCCCGAGATCAATCGGAGAAAAACAGGACAGAAAATATTACAAAGACCTTTTTATTGATCATAGAGGGCTTTTAGATGTGACAGCTGCGTCAGAAGGAGAATATGCTTGGGGAAATAGCACATTGGGTGGATATTTTACAAGCTCTCTGTTTTCTTCCTTTAAGGGCGATGGCATTAGATTTAGAACTTGGGAAGATGTGATTAAGGATACAAAAGATGGGGTTATGAGGAAATTTCAAGAGACACAATTTTCTACTACTGACATTAGAAGGTTACAGACAAAAGGCATAAAGGGTCAAAATCCAAGGGTTTATAGCCTTCCAAAAGCCATTAAAATGGAGAACGTAGTATCCTCTCCGCCAAAACCTGATTTTCAAAACCTGTCTCCTAAACCATCAGGCGAGTCCCCAATGGTTTTGATACCTGCGGGGGAATTTGAAATGGGCATTGATCGGTCTGAGATACCAGAACTTGTCAACTGGGCAAAGGGTTATGATCAAAGTGCTATGGCAAGTTGGTTTGAGGACGAAACTCCCCGTCATAAAGTCTATCTTGACGCATACTATATAGATGTTTACGAAGTGACAAATGAGATGTATGCCAAATTTTTAAAGGCAACTAATCATAAACCACCTAAATATTGGGACGATCCGAGATATAATGATCCACAACAGCCAGTTGTCGGTGTTACATGGGAAGACGCAAAAGCTTATTGTGATTGGGCAGGGAAGCGATTGCCTACGGAAGCGGAATGGGAAAAAGCTGCACGTGGCGGTCTGATTGGAAAGAGATTCCCTTGGGGCGATGACGCATCGCATGATTACGCAAATTATGCTGGAACAGTAGGGACAGATATTTGGGGCTATTCCGCACCTGTCGGAAAATTTGCCCCTAACGGCTATGGGCTATACGATATGGCAGGAAACGTCTTTGAGTGGTGCGCTGATTGGTATGAAAAGGATTATTACTCAAAATCTCCAACTAAAAATCCAACGGGTCCTTCTTCGGGAAAGACACGTGTAGTCCGTGGCGGAGGATATGGATATACCGCTAATTTTCTCAGAGTGTCAGACAGGTTTGGCAGTTACTTTCCGTCAAATGCTTATCCATTTGTTGGATTTCGTTGTGCGAAATAACTATTATGGGCGAGATAAAAAAACATCCTCCAGTAAAACTTATAGTCGGTATGATCTCTGCTGATCCATCTATGTTTTTATCTGCTGAAGAATTGTTATCTCAAAATTTCGGCGATATTGATTTCAGAAGCGATATTATAAATTTTGATTACACCAATTATTATACGAAAGAGATGGGAGAAAATTTACTCCGAAAGTTCATCAGCTTTGAAAAACTCATTAATCCCGATATATGCCCTAAAATAAAACATTTTACCAATGAATTAGAAAAACGATTTCTTTTAGAAGGGACAAATAAAAGGTTAATAAACCTTGATCCCGGATATGTTACCGCTGCTAAATTGGTTCTTCTATCAACGAAAGATTACATTCATAGGATTTATCTAAGTGACGGAATATATGCCGAAGTGACTTTGGAGATGGAGGGAAATTCGTTTCAACCTTGGAAATGGACATATCCCGACTATAGAAGCGAAAAATACATAAGCATTTTTAATAATATACGACAGATGTATA
>DTPJ01000769.1 GCA_011334435.1 Candidatus Poribacteria bacterium
CCGATCCGCTTCCATTGCCAAGAGGGACACTGGATAAAGAGCTTGAATTCTCATTAATAGCCTATATGAATACGCTTTGGCTACCAGATAAACAGGCATGGCATAATACTCTTGATTGGGACCCATGGGGAGCAAGCGTCAATCCTGAATTTGCACGTCAGTTATGGTTTTCTTCAAAAATTCTGTCAGACAGCCCTAAAAAATCCGAATATCTGCAACGTGCAGAGTTGGCAATAAAAAATATGAAACGCGGGTTTGAAAAGGATTTTCCATTTTATATCGGCGGACTTGATAGGCTTTATCCGGGATTTAAGAATAATATAATGGGACTGATTAACTCTCAAAATGAAGACGGATCGTGGAGATTTGATCCTGATCTATGGAACAAAAATGATCAAATTCAACATCAAGATTATCACAAATTAGGAAAAAAAGACGATGTTGAGATAGGTCTCTGTGCAAATAATGCCTACACTTTGCTTAAATATGCGAGAATGACAGGCGATAAAGTTAGTCTTTCCGCTGGATTAAAGGCATTGGAATTTATGGAACGTTTCAAAATCCCTCGCGCTGCTCAGGTTTGGGAAGTGCCTGTGCATACACCTGACATATTAGCGTCTGCTCATGCGGTTCAGGCTTATCTTTCTGCTTATAAGATCACGGGAAAAGACTCCTATCTACACGAAGCCGTCTATTGGGCTTATACGGGATTGCCATTTGTCTATCTTTGGAATAATAGCGATATGCCCTATATGCTTTATGCGTCAATTCCAGTCTTTGGGGCGACTTGGTTCACGGGAAGTTGGTTTGGCGTAGCTGTGCAGTGGAACGGATTAGATTATGCCTATGCCTTATATGACCTTGCAGAATATGATAATAGCCTGCCTTGGCGAAAGATCGCAGACGGTTTGACAATAAGTGCGTTATATCAACAGGAAACAGACAAAAAATATGAAGGGCTTTATCCTGATTCATATAATTTTATAGATAAATCAAAGTCCGCATGGAAATTATCACCATCTTTGATTATCCGCAATTTATTTGTGATGATGGGATATTCTGCTGAGCCAAGCACCACAGTTATTGGAAAAGATGATCAAAAAATAATCATTAATAGTGCGTTGCCTGTAAAAAATGCAGAATTATCAGATGGAAGTCTGACATTTTCTTTAAGCTATCCGCCTGAAATGGACGCTTACATAATGATAGCGGGACTTGATAAGCCGGACCCTGAATCTGTGATTAAAGATCAGGTTATAATAAAGGAAATGGGAGAGATTGACTCCGTCCAAGAAGGCTGGAAATATGACGTATCAAGCGGATTATTATTTATGAAGCTGAAATTGTCCAAAACCGCAAAAGTAGAGATCAAAAACGTAAGATTTAGTTATGTCCCACAAATCCGCGCAATGATTGACAGGATAAATTGGCTGTTCAAGCAAGGTGATATATACGATTGGTATCCTGCAAGTGACTTGGACATTTTCAGTCTTAAAGATGGAAATCTGATAACAAGAAGCATCGGCTCTGACCCTTATATGATCTGCTCACCCATGAGATTTCAAGCGTCAGACTATTCTGAAATAGTGATCAGAATGGGAACAAGCAAGGGAGAGATGGCTCAATTCTTTTGGTCAACTGAAAACGAACCGATAAGCGAGGCTAATTCTATCAGTTTTCCGATAATATCAGATGGTAAAATTCGCGAATACATCATACCTGTTGGAAAGCATAATAATTGGAAAGGGATAATAACGAGTATTCGCCTTGATCCTACAAATTCATCTTATAGCGAGATCGCCATTGAAAGCATCATTGGAAGAAATGCCAAAAGCGATTGAAATCCTGATTTAATTGAGGCAATAGGATCATTAAACTAATACACGTCTATGATAGACCCACCATTCAAAGGCAAGGAGTATCACTGCTATTAATATAAAAACTGACCATAGTTCCCTATTTGTAGTCCGAGATAAGTCTGTGACTTGCTCTTCATGTTCCGAAATTGTTATTTTATCAATCGGTTTTATATCAGATTCCGCTTCATTAAGCAGATTTACGCTAAATTTTTCATCAATGCCTTTGCCGATGACTTGATATATTCCAACAACATCAGTCTCATCAAAAGTAAATATCCCATCTTTTAGTCTTGACTTGACTTCATCTCCATCTGGTTTTTTGACCGTTAATACTTGATCTCCTTTTTCATTGAAAACCGCATGTATTGGTTCAGCTGTTCTAACGTTTGCCCAACGTGTTCTCATTCCCAACATAAAGTCAAGCACATTAGATATGAAGATCGGAAAAGCAGAGGTCAAGGCAAAGTTACGATTTCCCGCAGGTTTTATATCAAAAGGCAGGACTAAAATCCCATTGCCCTTATTCTTGCCATACCAGATTAAAGGGCAAGTCTCCGATTCCGCTAATGATTTCACCCATACAGGCATATTGAATTCTTTGACGTAATCCAACTTTAATTCAGATAGATCAACAAATCTCATCAACGGATGCGACTTATCCCAGTTTATAACAGAGGGATTTTTCTTAATAGATAGGAATTTAGCAAAAGGGAGATCACCTTTGGGGTTCAAATAGATTGTGTTAGTTTTAGGTTCAATTTCTGGCACAAAACCGTCAAATATGGCTAAATCGTAATTATCCTTGATTATGCCCTTTTCTGAATCTCTTTTATCTATCTTTGCTTTTGTAAGAG
>DTPJ01000693.1 GCA_011334435.1 Candidatus Poribacteria bacterium
ATTATGGATAAACACGTATCCACAGAAAAAGGGACGGGATGTAACTATAGTATTTCCAGTCAAACCAGTTTTAAGGATTATGAAGTCAATACATTTCATATCGGCGGTCTCAACGAAGCATTAGAAAAAAGCTCTCAATTCTATTTTGACAATAAAATTTTTGATCCAAGCAATCCAATATCAATTGAACTTGAGAGACGAGGTTATCTTTTTTCATCTGACTTCTCAGAACAAATGTATCCTCATTGTTCATATTGCAATCAACCTCTTATCGTTAAGTCTGATGAGCATTGGTATTTTAACCTTATTGCCAATCATTTGAGGCAAAGGACAATTAAAGCGTTTAACGCTCTAAAATGTTTTCCAGCAAGTCTTAAAAGAAATGTTAGGCATAGTATAGAGAGAAATACAAAGTGGAAAATATCCAAAAGGCGGATATGGGGAATACCTGTCCCAGTATTTTATTGTAATAAGTGTGAATATCAACTTGATTTAGATGATAATATTGGTCTATGTAATAGATTGATTGAACAAAAAGGCGTTGAGGGTTTAATCAATATAAAGCCTGAAGATATTTTGCCTTATGAGATCATCTGTGGCAATTGTGGATCAAGAGATTTTCGCATTGACTCCAATGTCTTAACATCGGATTTCGTTTCTGTGCTTAGTTACAAAAATTTTCTATCAGATCAAAAAAGCAAATTCAATGATCTATGCCTAAAATCTAATTTTCATAATGGTAGATGGGATTCTTTATCTTTATCATCATCTATGGCAACTGATGGGGAATTGCCATTTACATCAATTGTTAAATACGGATATGTTAAAGGTGCTGGTAACTCTGTTGAGAAAATCCAAATTGCAAACTTGATAAAGGCTTTTGGGGCTGATATGATAAGGCTTTGCATTGCTTTTGCAACCCATAACAAATATATAACAATATCAGAGGAGCATATAAAGTCCCTATCAAAGCAATATACAAATATTAGGAACATATTAAGGTTTATACTTGGAAACTTAAATGAATTTGATCCAAAAAATGATTTTGTGAGCTATGAAAACTTACATGAAATAGATAAATGGATATTATATAAACTAAATAGGTTAATAGAATCAGTAAATCAGTTTTATGAAAATTTTCAGTTTTATCATATTTATTCAGAGATTTACAAATTCGTTGTCTTTGATCTAAGTAAGATTTATATAAGTATAGTAAGACGCAGACTATATGCTTTCCCAAAATGGTCAATTGGACGAAGGGCAATCCAAACTGTTTTTCATAAAATTGCTATGATTATTGCTAAATTGATCGCCCCGATACTTCCTTTTACATCAGAAGAATTATGGGGCTATATTCCAAATGCGAAAGAAAAATATAATAGCGTGTATCTGTCCGATTTCCCTAAATTAGACAAAAGCCAGAACTCAGAGGATTTAGATAATTTTGAGTCAGATTGGAACAGAATTCTTAAAATAAGATCAGAAATATACAAAACGTTTGAAAGAAATAGAAAAGAATTAGAGATCAAAAATCTATCTCAGGCTTCTTTAACAATTTATATTGACCCTAATTATAAGGATTTTGAGGAGATTTATAAACTATTATACAAGTTTGCGACTGCGGATATATTGTCTGAAATCTTTATGGTGTCAAAAGTTCAAGTAATGCAACCAGATTCTCCTATACCTGATATTAAATATAACTTAGAGGGATTTGAGGGCATTTTTATAGAGATAAAACCGACTATTGGGTCAAGATGTGAACGTTGTTTAATTTATTCAAATACGGTGGGGACAAGTTCGCTTTATCCAT
Organism: Candidatus Poribacteria bacterium; assembly: GCA_011334435.1. Taxonomy (GTDB): domain Bacteria; phylum Poribacteria; class DTPJ01; order DTPJ01; family DTPJ01; genus DTPJ01. Next base: position 1,814 of record DTPJ01000693.1, read on the forward strand.
CTCTATGCAATAGGTGTATTGCTGTCCTTGAAGGAGAATCAGCTTACGCTTAAAGTAGTTTCTTAAAGGAGTTTATCTATTGGACGAGAAAAATAATATAAAACATAAAGTGAAATATATGTTGCCGACGATCGCCATTATGCTTGTTGTGGTTGCATTAGATCAATGGACTAAGGCACTCATAAGAGATAGGCTTGCCTTGATCGGGGTAAGCGAAGTTATAAAGGGATTTCTTGAATTTAGCTATTCCGAAAACACAGGTGCAGCGTTTGGGACGTTTCAGGGAAGAAACGTCATTTTTATCGCTATCGGAATATTAGCCATCTTTTTCATATCGTATATTTACTTTAATATGCGAGAAAGCATTTGGAATAAAATATCTTTTGGTCTGATTCTTGGCGGTGCTTTGGGAAATCTCATTGACAGAATAGCTTTTGGATTTGTCACTGATTTTATCCGTATCCGTGTTACTCAATCTATATGGTGGCCGAATTTCAACATAGCTGATGCAGGTATAACTGTTGGGGCTATTATGTTTATTGTCTATAAGTTTATAGAGAGTTACAAAGCTAAAAATCCAGAAGAACAATGATTTAATGCACCCTATTTTATTTAAATTTGGCTCATTGACAATCAGCAGTTATAGCTTTATAACCGCCTTTGGCTTTTTGCTGGCGGTATTTATTGCAATTCTAAGGGCAAGAAAAGTTGGCATTCCTATCAGAAACGTCATTGATCTTAGCTTGTATGTTTTAATAAGCGGATTTTTAGGGGCGAGGTTATTTCATAAATTTCAGCATATTAGTTCTTACAATTCAATTTCTGATTTCTTGAATATTTGGAAAGGCGGTTTTGCCTATTACGGTGGTTTTGTATTTGC
>DTPJ01000473.1 GCA_011334435.1 Candidatus Poribacteria bacterium
ACCAATAACAAAAGGATAAAACGAGATAGGTAACCAACCAACTGCATTCCAAGGTCTTGATACAAAATACCTACCAATGTTGTTAAGTTTCAAATGTATGTAAGGCACAGCAGGGATTAACGCATTCAAACCATTCATAATGTCAAATGATGCGGCGACGCCAAAACCTATCCACATTAATTTATTTTTGAAAAAACTTGATGACTGACCTATCATCTCGTAGGGCAATTGTATTATCGGATAAGCCAACTTTTCCTGCTCAACCCACTGTTTTCTGACAATGATGTTGATACAGATCATAATAAAGACAAAGACAAATATAAACCCTGTCCAAAACATAACAGGGACGATCCAGACTTTCAGATGATCAATTGTGTAAAGAGTTGAGTATCCTAAATAATGATCTCTCAGGGCATTTTTGTCTTGGACGGTAAGCCATGTTGGCAAGAAGCGATGAAAGAGGCTTGCCCAGTCATTTTCAGGCGTTGCATACCAGAATGCGTGACCCATTATTGGAATTAAAAGTTGCATAAAACCATGTGCTGCCATAGCTGATGACATATTCAGCATAACGTAAATTATCAAAAGCTCGCTGTTGCTCATGCTATATTTCGGCAGGTATTTTCTCAGTAACAAGTTGAATAGCACTATGAAGAACATTACAAAGATGGAATTAAAGAAAAGCGATATAACTGTTATATGAACGGTGAACCACATCGCCTCAGCGATGACGATCCAATAACAGTTTATAATTCCAAGTATAATTCCAATCAATATTGGACGCAAAAGACGATTTTTAGTCTGTTTGATCATTTGCCATTTATTATCTAACATTAACTCAATGTATTTTAACAAAATGATATCAACAATATATTACCAAAAATGGCTTAAATACACAATATTATTTTATAGTAATTCGGAAATTTAAACAAATGTTAAGTATTTTTTGGACAAAAAAGTCAATTTTAAGGCACAATATTTTGACAAAAAAGCTTCAATAAAATCGCTAAACATCTCCAAAAACACAGTTAGATGCCTTATTATGATTGATTTTATTGCATTTTTTGCCAAAATTTGCGTTGATGCCAAAAAGTTAGATTTATACCCTTTCCGAATTGCAAAACAAGAAAAAACGAAAAAACAATTCTTGATTTTTTTATTTAATTATGTGATAATTTTTAAGTCCAATTCCTCATATTGTTGTTTGAGTATTTTTAAGTAGTTTCTTAGTTTTTAGTTTTCAACAATGAAAGCTAAAATAATCTACTGCCTATTAATATAGGGGGAGGTATTATGAAACTAGTATCTTGTAAATTATCGTTAATTGCCTTTGTTGCTGTGTTCTTTTTAACTACAATTTGTGCTAACTCTGCGGATGTAACTATCAATATCGCGTGGGCAGAATGGGACCCTGCCAATTTCCTTGTCCAACTTGCCAAAGATTTCACAAAAGAAACGGGGATAAAAGTTGTAGTAGATCAGATTCCATGGGGGCAGTTTGAAACTAAGGTCTTTACTACCTTTGCCGCTAAACCAGACACTTATGATATAGTAATAGGTGATAGCCAATGGCTTGGAAAAGGCGCAGTTGGTGGACATTATTTGGACCTTACAAACTGGATGAAAAGCAAAAAAATAGATACAGCAATAAGTCCAATGGTGCTTAAATACTTAGGTGAATATCCAAAAGGCAGTGGCAAATACTATGCAGTCCCAGCGGAAACAGATTGCAACGGTTTTGCTTATAGAAAAGACCTTTTTGAAGACCCAAAGGAAAAACAGGCATTCAAAAAGAAATATGGCTATGATCTCGCAGTTCCAAAAACTTATAAAGAGCTAAAAGACATAGCGGAATTCTTCCATAGACCAAAAGCTAATCCGCCTTTATATGGTATAGCCTTATGGCTTGCTAAGGATTATGATGCTATAACGATGGGATTCCAGCAAGTTATGTGGTCCTATGGCGGTTCTTACGGAGATGAAAAGACCTTCAAAGTGCAGGGAATACTCAATAGCAAAGCAGGTATTGACGCACTTCAATATTATGTTGACCTCGCCAAATTCACCCCTCCCGGATCAGAAAATTATTATTGGAATGAATCATTGACAGCTTTACAGCAGGGCAAAGTTGCTATGGGAATGGACTTCTTTGCATTCTTCCCAGGTTTGGTATCCAAAGAGAAAAGCAAAGTCGCAGACAAAGTAGGATTTTTTGCAGGTCCTGCTGGACCCGGCGGAAGGTTTATCAGTATCGGTGGGCAAGGAATGTCTGTCTCCAAGCACTCCAAAAAACAGGCAGAAGCATTGAAATTTATTGAATGGTTTTGCAAAGAGGAAAATCAGCTTAAATGGGCAAAACTCGGTGGATTTCCAGCTAACGCCAAAGTTTTACAATCAAAAGATTTCCAAACAATCGCACCGTATAATCCTGCCTTTGTTGAAAGCATGAAGTATGTAAGGGATTTCTGGGCAGTTCCTGAATATGCTGAACTCCTGCAAAAATGCCAAATTCATTGGAATGCTGCTGTAACTGGTCAAAAAACTCCAAAGCAAGCTATGGATGATCTTGCAAGAGACCATGAAGCCATATTCAAAAAAGCTGGGTATCTGAAATAAAGAAAAATCAAATAAAAGTTAAAAGTTGAAGGTTAGGAATTATCATGCAGAAAATACGATGATAATAACCTTTAAC
>DTPJ01000032.1 GCA_011334435.1 Candidatus Poribacteria bacterium
AATTTAGTAGGCAACAAAAAAGCCATCTGTTATAATATACTCCGTATTTATAATAAACAAGATAAATAAACAAAGGAGGAACAGATGGCTGATAATATTATAAAACAAGATGATCGCATGAAATAAGAAGAAATATTGCAGTACCTTCAATCCATCTTTGCATAGTCAACATACTTCTAGACCTTGGGTTAGAGCATTAAAGGAACTGATTACTTTGGATTACCTACTAAATTAATACAGTCTCCAACTGGAGTGTAATTCAAATTTTAGGCAGAGATCAGAAGAATGCAATTCAAAATCAAGGTAAGGATAATTTAGATAATTTAACCACAGAATAACTCGGAAAATAAACACTGAACACAAGATACTTAACAAGAATAAATCACTGCCAATTACTGATCACTGATTACTGATCACTTTTCTGCGTGTTTCTGTGGCTGATAACCTTCTCTGGTTAGGTTGATTACTAAATTAGAATAGCCTCACATTTCAATTTGGCGTTGATTTTTTTGCTTTTAACTTGTATAATTTTGATAAGGAAAATCTCAAAATTGGTTTCATATATGCTCAGGAAACTTACAGTTATCAAATCCGAGCGTATAGAATCCGAAAAAATTTATAAGACATTCGGATTCACTTGAAATAGTAAGAATCTCTGACTAAGTTTATCTTTGTAGTATTTGGTTGTGTATAAGTTAAGTAAAACAAAATCATTAAAATTATAAGGAGGAATTGCTAATGGCTAAGAAGAAAATCAACGTAGGTTTAGTCGGTTACAAATTCATGGGTAAAGCTCATAGCCATGCCTATCACGATGTCTCAATGTTCTTTGATATGGACGCTGAGCCAGTAATGAAAGTTATCTGCGGTAGAGATGAAAAAGGCGTTAAGGCAGCTGCAAAGAAGTTTGGTTGGAAAGAATATGAAACTGACTGGAAGAAACTCGTTGAAAGAGATGATATTGATTTAGTTGATATAACTGCCCCTAGTAACGCACATAAGGAAATAGCTATCGGCGCTGCAAAGGCTGGTAAGCATGTATTCTGTGAAAAGCCATTGGCTTTAAATGTCGCAGATGCCCGTGAAATTCTAGAAGTTGTGGAAAAAGCTGGCGTGAAACACATGATCAACTTTAATTATCGCAAAGCACCAGCGATAGCCCTTGCAAAGAAGATGATAGATGATGGACTGATCGGCAAGATTTATCATTTCAGAGGTGTCTATTTACAGGATTGGATAATTGATCCTGAGTTCCCAATTGTCTGGCGTTTGGATAAAAGTGTCGCAGGTTCAGGTTCTCACGGCGATCTTAATGCCCATATAATAGACCTTGCAAGATACTTAGTCGGCGATTTTGATTGCGTAGTCGGTATGGAAGAGACCTTTATCAAAGAACGTCCATTAACCGAAATAGGCACAACAGGCGGATTAATAGCAAAGGCAACAGGCGGAAGAGGAGAGGTTACCGTTGATGATGCTACTTTGTTCTTAGCAAAATTTGTCAATGGTGCTGTCGCTACTTTTGAAGCTACAAGATTCGCTGCTGGTCGCAGAAATCATAACCGCTTTGAGATCAACGGAAGCAAAGGAAGCATCGTATTCAACCTTGAAAGAATGAATGAGCTTGAATATTACAACGTTGATGATCCTGCTGGATTGCAGGGATTCAGGCTAATTCAGGCAACAGACCCGTCGCATCCATATATGCATGCTTGGTGGCCCGCAGCACATATAATCGGTTATGAGCATACTTTCATCCATCAAGTTTATGATCTGCTACAAGCTATCGCAAATGATACTATGCCGATGCCAAGTTTCGTTGATGGTCTGAAATGCCAAGAAGTGCTTGATGCTGTCGTAAAGTCTATCCAAGAAAAGAGATGGGTTAGCATTAGCGAAATGTAATTCTAACAATATACAGGTTTCAATTGTTCTATCAATCTTAAATATGGAGGAGTGATAAAAATGGGAAGACCAGTGACACTTTTTACAGGACAATGGGCAGACTTGCCATTAGAAAAACTTGCAGATAAAGCGAAAGAATTTGGTTATGATGGATTGGAATTAGCATGTTGGGGCGACCATTTTGAAGTGGAAAAGGCACTTAAAGAAGCTGATTATTGCAAGAATAAATGGGAAATGTTAAAGAAAAAAGGGCTTGGCGTCTGGGCTATTAGCAACCATCTTGTCGGACAGGCTGTTTGTGACAATATAGATATAAGACACAAAGCGATCCTTTCGCCAAGCATTTGGGGAGATGGTGATCCCGAGGGTGTTAGAAAACGCGCTGCTGAGGAAATGAAAAATACTGCCCGCGCAGCAAAGAAATTAGCTGACGTCGTCGGACATGAGATAATCGTCTGTGGGTTCACAGGATCAAGTATTTGGCATCTGCTATATTCTTTCCCCCCAGTTTCGCCAGATATGATTGAGGCTGGTTATAAAGACTTCGCTGATAGATGGAATCCGATCCTTGATGTTTTTGATAAAGAAGGCATAAAATTTGCTCTGGAAGTCCATCCAACGGAGATCGCTTTTGATATAGTTACAGCACAAAGGGCGATTGACGCTCTTGGTGGACGCAAGACATTTGGGTTTAACTATGATCCAAGCCATCTTGGCTATCAGGGCGTTGATTATGTTGAGTTTATCAGGAGATTTGGCGATCGTATATATCATGTCCA
>DTPJ01000424.1 GCA_011334435.1 Candidatus Poribacteria bacterium
TGCATTAACATATCTTCGGAACTTAATATTTGCATATTAAGCGAAGCAATATCCTTATATTGCGAATTTGCCCAATAGTCACTGGCTGGCAATTCCACAATAACATTATGTAAATCTAATAATATATCGTCTTTTGAATACTCTACTTCATCATAGCTTTGATGATTAAACAATATTTCATCTTGTATTTTACATCTCCAACCCAACTGGATAAGCATATCGTTAGCTTTGCGAATATCTTTAGATTTTATCAATAAGTCTATATCTCTCATTGGTCGTAGAGCATGGCTAGAATAGATTAATCCTGCAAGAACAGCTCCTTTAAGGACTATTATGGGGACATCATTTTCTTTTGCTGATTTGAGTATTTTGGAAAGCTCATAATAAATGCGTGTGTTATTAAGGGAGCATTGGAAATATTCAAGCCTTAAATCATGGGCTAAATCTTTAGGTATTTGAGATAATTTCTTATCCTGAGAAAAATTTTGATAAACTAACGGTGCAATTCTATGTTGAAAAATTCTTTTTCCTATTTGAATCCAATCTTTCTCTGTAATTTCGCTAATGCTTATCTCCTCATTTTTTGTTAAACCGAGGCATTGCAATAAAAATTTTGTTTCTATTTCTCTACTAATCATAAATTTTTACTTTTCAACTCCAACTTTCCCGCTTTTTAACATTTCCAACTCTTTTATTGAAGTGAAGGCATCAAAATTAAGCGGGTCTAATTTTTTTACTGCTTCATACATTGATATAGCTTTATCATAAAGACCTTTGCCTTTATATATACTGCCCAATTCCATATAATATTGGATGCTTTCATTGCTATCTGGGGATAGTCTAATCATCTCTTCATATATTTTTGCAGCATCATCAAAATTCTGTTGAGCTTTGTATTGATCTGCTTTTTGACTATATATAAGTGTTAGTTCTGAGATGACATCAACAGATTTAGGGTCAATTATAAGTGCCTTTTTAAGTAATTCTATCGCTTTATCTAAATCTTTATCGGTCTTATATATTCTTCCAAGCTGTAAATAAGATTTGACAATTGATTCTTTTGACATTGGAGTAATAGGAGACATTATTGCCTGATTATATGCTTTAATTGCTTCTTCATTATTGTTTCTTTGTTGATAAATTGTGCCGAGATAATAATATGATTCGGAATTTTGAGGATCAAGAGCAATGCTGTTTTGAAATGCCTTGAATGCCTTATCAATCTCTGCCATTCTATGATATAGTTTTCCAAATAATAGATATAATCCGGGATACTTTGGATTAATCTTTTCCAATTTTTGCAATTCGTTTAACGCCTCATAGTTCCAAATATATTCATAGTATATTTCAGCAAGCCTAAAATGTGCATCTTCTAATTTTGGATTTAGCTTTAATGCGTTCCAATACTGCACTGATGCATCGTTATATTTTGATCTTCCTTGATTGAAAAATTGATCGCCCTTTTGTAAATATTGGATCGCATTTTCACTGGCTTTAATGTCTGAAGAAACATTTTTGCCTAAAATCAAGGCTATTGGTATCGTGATTACAAAGATTATCACTATTACTATCTCAATTGCTATTCTAATTTTCACTATTATAAACCCCTATTAAGAGCGAATTAATCCCAAAAAGCCGAAAATTTTATCCCAAAGAGCAGAAATAATTGCGGTAATTGGAATTGTTAAGACAAGCCCTATGCTTCCTGCGAGGATTCGTAACATTTCAGCGGATATTGTCTCTGTGCTAAGTATTTCTAATTTACCACCAGTGAATATAGAAGTTCCTGCAAACGTCATTAAAAGTATCAATCTTAATCCTAAATAGGCAAATACCAAAGTATTTGTTATAGTTCCAAGTAAATCTGTTCCAACGCTCATTCCCGCTGTTATCAATTGACTCGTTGATAGCTTTGGATTTGCATTTTTGATCTCTCTTACAGCAGAAGCGACAACAACCGCAGAATCCATAGCTGTTCCAAGCAAGCCCATGATAATACCAGCCATAAGTATATTTCTAAAGTCCAGTTTTTCTGAGACTGTAAATTGAGTAAGGATCGCTGTTCTACTACTTGAAATACCTGTGAAATGCAGTTTTTGATCTGCATAAATTATAATAAAACTTGCGATAATTACTCCGCCTAAAATTCCAATGGTAGCTGATCCCGTTTTTCTGTTAAATCCTGTAACTATTATCAGTGATGAAAACGCAATTACTCCAGATATAGCAGTAACTACCAATAAAGCATTGTAGCCTTTTACTATAAGGGGAACGAGTAATTGAATTACTATGACGATAGATATTGCTAATGCCAAAGCAGTTCTAATTCCTTGAAATCTACCTACTAAAGCCAACACTATGACAAGTATCCCCGTTAAATATATCAAAAAGCCATCTCTGCTATAATTATTTATAAGCACACGTTCTATTCCGTCATTAGTTCCATCTACTTTTAATAGGATTTCATCACCAACTTTAACTTTGATATTAGCTAATGGCATTCTGTTTGGGTCAATAATATTTTGGACAAGCACTTTTGCATTTTTAAATGTGCCACCTAACAATTTGGCTTTTAATACCTCATTTTCAGCATTTCCGAAACCATAAGACAATGAAGGTGGCGTTTCTATCGGTTCTCCTTTCTCTATAACTTTTGCCCTGACATACTCGGAAACAA
>DTPJ01000215.1 GCA_011334435.1 Candidatus Poribacteria bacterium
CCCAGACGTAGGGCTATCCAAACAACCTAATAAATTCATCAAAGTTGTTTTTCCAGAACCAGAGGGACCCATTATTGAAACAAAGTCACCTTCTTTAATGCTAAAATTAACCCCTCTCAGAGCTTTTACCTCTTCACCAGGGAGTTTATAAGTTTTTACTAAATTTTCCGTCTCAACTACATAATTTTCCATCTTTATTCTCCACCTCTCATAGCCTTGATAGGCTTCATTACTGATGCCCTAAAAGCGGGATAAACACCTGATATTAGTCCTAATGCTATTGCACCAAAGAGGGATAATATTAATAATTTCAGGTTAAAGACCATTAGCTTTCCATTTGGAGCATAAGGTAGCACTTTGCGAATAAAATACTCAACCATATTGCCACCTAACAAAGCGATAATGATTCCAGCAATACCCCCTATTAGGCAGATGATTATCGTTTCCATCCATACGAGCCTGAAAACATCAAATTTAGTAGCCCCAATAGCTTTCATTACGCCTATTTCCTGTGTTCTCTCAAATACTGACATTAATATTGTATCCACAACGCCGATCACTGCTATAAATATAGCGACTAATGCAATTGATGAGATAAGCGTTCTGGTTGTTGACACAAGGCTGATAACGGTATTTTTTACCTGAGACATACTTACAACTTGAATGCTTGCCTCATCATAGAGGTCTTTCTCAAAATCGGGCAGGTTTTTTATATCTTTTAGTTTTACACCTATACTGCTAAGCTTGCCGGAGAGATTAAATATCCTTTGAGCTGATTTTAATGGAATAAATATTAGACCGTCATCTTGCGTCCCTGTTCTCTCAAAAACTCCGACAACTGTAAGCACTTTATTGAACTTTGGAATGAAAATCTTATCGCCGACTGTTCTTTGCTCAAGTTCCGCTGACTCATATCCCATAATAACTTCATCGGCATTATCATCAGAAAACCAATTCCCAACTTGGAATTTATACCAAGGTTTTAAATCAATGTAAGAATTGTCAACGCCGACGTATATGATAAATCCGCCTTTACCGTTTTGTAATTGATCATCATAGACCGTATACATCAATTGTGGTGCAATTTTATCTACGCGAGGGTCGTATGCCACTTTGCCATATATATCTTGTGACATATATACAAGCCCTCCTCCACCTTTTAGCATTAGAGTTGCTGCTTCATAAGGACAACCTTTGGCTGTTATTAAAACCTGATATCCCATTTTATCTATATCGTTGTTCAATGCCTTTTTGTAACCAATACTGAAACCTGATAATATCACCATTACAGATACCGCAATAGCTACACCAAATATCGTCAATATTGTTCTTATCTTTTTTCTATTCAGATTTTTGTATGCCAAAATTGCTAATTTCATTTTATTTCCACCCCTCTCCCTAATAGCGCTGGAGTGCCGTTATTATCAACCAAATTTCCCTCTACAATCACAGTTTTTCCGACTTTTTGTGGAAGTGTAAAGCCTGAGAGTGTGACATATATAATTTCCTTATTTCCTTTCAGATGAAACCAATGTCCGCCAGGGCATTCATCTATGATCTGCCCCTCAACTTTTACCGTTTGTCCACTAAAATTCTGTGGTTTGGCAATAAGGTCGTCAATAAGTGTGGTTGATTGAACCGTGACTTTTTCTCCGTATATGTTATTCTTGGCACATCCCACCAAGATCGCTAATAAACCAGTAAAGATAACAAAAGCTGTAAACATAGTGATTTTCACTTCCTTTGATCTCATATTTTAGTCTCCTCATAGTGGCTAATTATAACAATAGCTTAAAGATTCTAAAAAATATTAGAGTCTCAGCATAGTATTATTTATCTTAAAAATGGTATGAAAAAAATTTAAGCGGAAATTTGGCTTTGAATAGGTGGAGAGCGATATTGGGAGAGAGTAATGTAAAAGTTGTTGTTTCTTGGAATTACTGCATATTCTACATCACAATTAAATACAGCATTTCCAGCATCTATGATTATTACTAATACTGCTTTAACGACGTGATTATTATGCAAAAATTTATTAATAGATTCCTGAACGATAGAAGGCTCATCTAAAAAGCTTTTGATATGTTTTAATGAATCGCATGTTGATTGCTTTAATTTCGCATTAGGATTGCAACAATCTGATGGACATGAGCATCCTAAACAGCCGTTTAAACTCTTTGAGCAATTAGCCGTTAGCGATAAAGATATACTATTAGCTAAATTCCAAATGAATATAACTGTAATAAGAAGTAATATAAATCTGTGTTTATACAATTTCATTTCTGCTTTTTTACCTTTTTGTGTGATGAACTTAAACAAATAATTTATCATTACAACAAAATTTTTAATCTATTATTTCTATTACTTTAATAGACATTATATCATAAGATAAAACTTCTGTCAATAGACTTTTTGAAATTGTATCTGTCCTATACCTTTACAGAAATAATATTAAAAGGTTTAGAAAACAGTTGACGAAAAGGCTTAAATAAGTTAATAATATAGCAGAAAAGAAAGCACTCATTTTTATTCTTCTTGTTAAAAAGTGTGAAAATACAGATCTGAGAATTCTGAAAACTAGTTAAATCCAATTATCATAAGGATTAGAAAGCCATATAAAAATGAAAATGCTCCACATTTGTCATTCCCGTGAAAACGGGAATCCAGAAAAATTA
>DTPJ01000606.1 GCA_011334435.1 Candidatus Poribacteria bacterium
CATCGCAAACCGCTATAACTTTAACATCGGGAACAGCCATATAACCGGGCATGTGCGCCCCTGATGCAATTCCACCAGCACCTACAATACCGACGTTGATTGTGCCTTTCTTTGGCATAAAAATCTCCTTTCCATGTTTTATTGTTGTTTAACTGTTTTGACATTCTGCTTACCAAGCAGGTTATGATGAACTTTGTAAAGCTGAAGAGTTTTATTGTCATAAACAAGTCTAATCCAAGAACTTTGCCTGTAACTAACGGTTCAAGTGATGGTCGTATATTTAGTTGTGGTATTATATAATTGACATTATAGAATCTCATAACTTCAATAGTTTTGTCAAGACTTGCTCTCGGTATTTGGACAGCAGGCTGTTCGGAATAGAAATGCAACTCCCAAGGATTCCTTGTCATCGTGATAGAATCTGATGGGGCGTTATTTTTTAACCACTTTCCCATATCCATCCACGCCTGATCAGTCTCCTGAAATGGATAACCGCGGTTCTTTTTATCTGATATTATGCTTTCTGATGATAAAATGATCACAGGTGCCATAAAGCAAAGTGTTGCAAAGCCTAACGATATTTTTAGATCAAATAATATATTTTTAATGGACTGCAAGTTTGCATTAACCATATCCTTATATATGGCAATTGATTTAATTTTGGTCATGCTTTTAATGAGAAACTTGGAAATACGGTCAAAGATGAACACCAAAACTTTATTTATATATTTAAAAATTGCTTTTAGAATAACGTAATATGCACTCCAGCTAAGAACGATCATAAGAGGAATAATAGGTAGGATCATGCGGTCAATCGGAAACCAACTAAAAGATAAAAATGCCAACAAAACCAAAGCAGTTATCCATACTATATGTCTTTTTTTATTTCCCCATAGCAAAAAAAGTCCTGGTAGGGCAGGAACACATACAAAATAGGTTAAAAAAGCCCTTTTTCCAAATTTTCCCCATTGACTATAGATGTCCATAAATGTCCACCAAACATTAGTCTTAAAATATTTCCAAGTCATGTCGGCAACATAGCCTATCCCATCTTTAAATTTGTCGCGAAAGGTTGGTGGCGGTTTTTCTCCCCAATAAAGCTCATAAGTCCCAATTTCCCAATCTACATACCCACCATATCCCGAGACAAAATTTTGTGTTGAAAAAAATGGATTATGAAAATGGATAGAATTTCTTATCATCCAAGGCAATAGGACTAAAAATGCTATAAATAAACTCATCAAAAACGCTTTACTTTTAATTGCATTCCATATTGGCTGAATTTGCAATCTCCAACGCTTAAATTTTATATGAGCTATTATATAGAAAAGTATATAACAAGGAATTAATAATATTCCAGACCCTTTGGCATAATAGGCTAATCCCATAAAAAATCCTGCGAGATAAGAATATTTTTTCCTATCAAGTGACAAAACGGCAAATAAGACAAAAGCACTGACTACAAAGGCATAAGTCACATCAGATAGACAATGTAAAGAATTTTCATAGAAAAAGGGAGATAACAAAATAGTAAGTCCTGCTGATAACCCTGCAACTCTATTTTTGCTTAGTTCTTTGGTTAAATAATACAGGACAATCGGCAAAAAGAAAGAGGATATAATTATTGAAGGCAGTTTGGCGGAAAATGCACTTTTGCCAAATATCAAAAAGAAAGGAGCTATGAATGTTGAATATAATGGGGGCCAATGATCTTCTGGTCTATAAATATGTGGATATTTGATAAAGTAAAAACTTATATAGTCAACCTCAAAACCTCGCCCATGCACAAGGCTATCAGCCATCTCAGCGTAACCAGACGCATCGGCATGTCCGACGTATTGAATTGGATATGCGATCAGGCATTTAGTTAAAAAGACAACAAAGCCAAAGATAAATAAAATAATGACATAAGGATCAACTTTTTTCAGAAATCTATTTGACATTCTGACTTATACCTTTTCAGAAAATCTACCATAAATTGATGACGTTTTTCTGCTTCTTTTTTCCCCATCTCTGTTTGCATTAAATCTTTGAGCCATAAAAGTTTAGAGAAAAAATGATATATAGGCGACGGATCGGGTCCAATAGGACTCATATCAAGCTTAACAGGATTGTCAGGGTCCCAATCAACACTACCCATTTCAGGACAATGATAATAACCTGCAAAGACAAAAACCCTTGCTATACCCCTTGCACCGATGGCATCTAACCAATCAGCATCCCTAACAACTTTTGCCTCAATTGTTGTCGCTTCCTTGCCTTTAAGGTATGATTCATAAGAAGATGATATTATCACATCAGCGATATTTTCTATCTCTTGTGAGTGTAATTCAAATTTTAGGCAAATTTACTATTGAAAAAAACAAAAAAAGGATACACTACCTCAATAAGAACAATAGAAAAATAATAAACCAAAAACTTTAATTGAGGGGGGTATCCTATGCTAGATATATTATAACTCTTATTGAGAAAATAATCAACAACAATTAATAAAATTCCTTGAAACAAAACAAGAAACTACAATTGATGAAATACCCGCTAAAGTATGGAAAGTAATATTAGAAATAGGTAGATTAATAGTCCAATGGATCATAGAAACCCGTGGAACTGGCTACACTCAAAGGATAATATTAACTCCATCAGGAGATAAAGCAGAATATAAAGGC
>DTPJ01000814.1 GCA_011334435.1 Candidatus Poribacteria bacterium
AGAGATGGATGATAGTTGGATCGTGACTAGCGAAACTGGATATGCAGTGATGGCTGTAGAGGAAACACAACTCATGGCAGTAATAATTAAGGCGATTTGTGAGATGAAACGAAGGAAAATTTAATGGAGAAAATAAACGAATAAAATGATGTAAATATAATATTCCATCCTTATATGATATTCTTTTTATGAAAGATATTTTAGGAGTTTTAATTTATTTGAAATTCCTGTAAATAGGAGGAAAAAATATGTCTGTGAGATTAGGAGGTCCTGTTTTTTGTCAAACTAATGACCCTGTGGAATTGGCGAAGGCACATAGAAAACTTGGCTATCGTTCTGCTTATTGTCCTTCTGTATCGCTTGACGATAAACAGAGAATAAACGAAATAGAAAAAGCGTTTAAAGAAGCAGATGTTGTGATTGCAGAGGTCGGAGTTTGGGTTAATATAATGGATATTGATGAAGGAAAACGCAAGCAAAATCTTGAAAATGTCTGTCGTGGTCTTGCTTTGGCTGATGAAATTGGCGCTTTATGTTGTGTTGATATTGCGGGTTCATTAAATCCAGAAAGATGGGACGGACCGCATCCAGATAATATCTCACAGAAAGCCTTTGATATGACGGTTGACAACGTCAGATACATCTTAAATTCAGTGAAGCCCAAAAGGGCAAAATTTGTCCTTGAAATGATGCCATGGGTCATTCCAGATAGTCCTGATAGTTTTCTTGAATTGATAAATGCTATAGATGACCATGGTTTTGGAGTCCATCTTGACCCTGTAAATCTCATCAATTCGCCAAGGCGATATTATGAAAATGCCAAATTGCTTGAGGAATGCTTTGCAAAACTTGGGAAGTGGATAGTAAGCTGTCATGCAAAAGATACAAAGATGACCGATCAATTGACAACCCATATTAACGAAGCACGTCCGGGAACAGGCAATCTTGATTATAGGACATATCTCAGGGGATTGGAATCGCTTCCTCAAAATCCTCCCTTGATGATTGAACATTTAAGCACAGAGGAAGAATATACATTAGCGAGAGAATACATAATGTCGGTTGGAAAAGAGATAGGCATATCTTTTTAGAAAGGGGAAATAATATTGCTTAAAAAGAGACTTGGTAGAACTGATCTGATGGTTTCTGTAATCGGATTTGGCGGATTAATTATACCAAGGATAAGCACTGATGAAGCAATCTCTGTTGTTCGTCGGGCATTGGAATTAGGCGTTAACTTTATTGATACTGCAAAAAGCTATGGAGATAGCGAAGAAAAGGTCGGCATGGCTATTGCTGACAGACGGGATCAGTGCATAATAACATCTAAATCGCTTGCAGATAATCCAGAAAACTTTATGTCTGATATTGATTTAGGATTAAAACGTCTTAGCACAAATAAGATTGAACTATATCAGATTCATAACCTTAGTTCAAAAGATAAATTAGAGAAAACGTTAAAGTCTGGCGGTTTACTTGATTGCCTAAAATCGGCTAAAAAATCGGGAAAAATAGACTTCATTGGATTTTCTGGACATAAAAAGGATATACTAATAGAGGCGATCTGCACTGATGAATTTGACTTTGTTGAGATGCCAATAAACGTTGTTGACAGGAACGTCTGGTGCGATGTCCTTCCGCTTGCTATTGAACGTGATATGGGAGTTATAGCTATGAAACCGTTAGCAGGCGGTGCGCTTACCGACCTTTCCCCTGATATAATATCGCTATCGCTTAGATATGCAGTCCAGCAAGACATATCAACTGCAATAGTAGGAATGAAGTCAATAGCAGAAGTGGAGCAAAACACAAAAGCAGGCATAGATATTAAGCCGTTATCAAAAGATGAGGAAAAGACCTTATTTGATTCTGCGGATAGCCTAAGCAAAACCTTCTGCCGACAATGTGAATACTGCCTGCCATGCGATCAGGGGTTAGATATACCGACAATTTTTATTTTATACAAACATTTTACGAGATTTGGGGCGCATGAAATATCAAGACAAAGGTATTCAGCCCTTAAAGTTAAGGTTGATTCGTGTATTGGATGCGGAAAATGCGAAGAGCGATGCCCGTACCAGTTGCCTATAAGGGAAATGTTGAGACTCGCAGAAGAAAAATTAGCTACTAATTGACTTTCATTTCTTGTATTTTTCTAACGCTACAAATAATTTTTTTATCTCTTCAAGTGTCTGTTTGGCATTGGGATCATTACTTTGTATCTGTGATTTGTATTGGTTCATCTTTTCATTAATGGTTTTGATAGTTGCAGTTAAAGGGTCTTCTTTTACGGGAGTTCCTGTTTCTGCTTCAACCTTTACGCCAACACCAAAGACCTTCTCCATAGCCATATCAAAATTTTCTGCCCATGCTATTCTGTCGCCTGCTGCTACGACAACCTGTTTAAGCAAAGGCATTGTTGCAATTTGTGCTTGTATATATATAGGTTCTACATAAAATATCGCATTATTTACGGGCAAAACAAGCATATTGCCTCTTATAACAGATGATCCGCCTTCGTCCCATAATGTAAGTTTTTCAGACATTTCTGGGTTTGTATCAATGCTGGACTCAATTTGTGCAGGACCAGGTATTGGTTGACCTTTTGGAAAAACATAAGCTAATATCTCGCCATAATGTGGAAGGTCATTCCGAAC
>DTPJ01000317.1 GCA_011334435.1 Candidatus Poribacteria bacterium
GGAGTGATCATCCTGTTACCATAAGCTTCAAGGAAAAGAGGTTTGTCTTTAATAGACATCGCAACCACAGCACCGGGAAATATGCCTTGTTTAATGCCATTTGATATTAATTGTCTTATATCATCAATCATAATCAATCCTTTAATGGATATTGCCCATAATCATTTACAGCTTGATAGACTGCGTCAATATGTTCTTTCGGAAACGGTATCCATTGATCAGGACAGCAAAAATATCCCCCGTTTTGTCCTAACTGTTTAATCCGAAAACGAACTTCATCAACTATCCGACGGATAGGACCTTCCATAATTACTGCTGAGCTAACCCCGCCTTGCAATGCCATTTTCCCATCAGTGACAGCGCGAATTTTATCTAAGTTATTTGCAGACGCCTGAATTGGATTTAGGACATTAACGCCCAACATCATAAACATTTCAATAAATGATTCAATGTTTCCGCAGGAATGGAAGCCTATTATAACGTTCCTCTCTTTATAAAAATCAAATAGTCTCTTATATTCAGGCACCAAAAATTCATTGACGATATTAGGTCCCAAAAGCGGTCCTAATTGAGTGCCTAAATCGTCGCCAAGATTAGCAAACTCAATTCCGATCTTTATATAATGCTGTGCGATGCCTAATTGAAAATCCATTATCCCATGCAAGACATCTCTGGCAAATTCAGGCTCAGTCAGAAAATACATAGCCATATTATCCATTCCAACAAGCATATATGCCTTTTCCCAGAGTGTA
This sequence comes from Candidatus Poribacteria bacterium, assembly GCA_011334435.1. Classification (GTDB taxonomy): domain Bacteria; phylum Poribacteria; class DTPJ01; order DTPJ01; family DTPJ01; genus DTPJ01. The sequence continues at coordinate 753 of DTPJ01000317.1, forward strand.
TCGCGATGGCTTCCACCGAGAAAAACATCTCCATCTTGGAATGACTCAGCCATTTGATAGATTTTCTTACAGATACGTTCATCGTTTGGGTCTGGAAATTTATAATTTTTGATATTTTTAACATCAGAAAGCGGATAGCCTTTTGGAAGCCCCATTACTCCATCGTGTATTTTATGCCAAACCGTCCCCCATATATCAACCCATTGTGACCCGACTGGAGAGCCATCACCTCCGCCGTTAAATCCCTCATGGTTACAGCCTTGATAGCAAAGTTGATATATCGGAGGACCACTTGTCACTCTTTCAGGATGATCAAATAGAATGATTTTTAATGCGTTTTCTTTAGCAGTCACTATGAATAGCCTCCTTATTTGTCTTGCTAAAAAACATGCTTTGACATTGTGACCCTATTTCTGCTCCTAAAAGCAGGATTTGCATTGATATATAAAGCCAAGAGATGAATATTATAAGCGGTAGGAAAATACTTCCCTTTTATTACCGTAAGCCAATCACTTTTAATTAAACGTTTTAGCATTAACGCCACCAAAAATCCTAAACCACCCGATCAATTCCATAAATATTGCAAAAGCGAGCAGTAATATAAGGGCAGGTATTAATAATCTGTAAATTCTGCCGAAACTTGCCTTGAAATACTTTTGAGTTACAGAAAAGCACAAATGCGTTGGTGATGCCAAAACGCCGATAAATCCACTGACATAAGCTAACATGACAAGATGTAAGTCTGCTGATCCAAAGAAAGGTTTTAATAAAGTAAACGTCAAGCCGACATATCCGATAGTGATACCCGTTATTAAACCAGTGATAAATGGAAGTATGATCGCCAAAGCGAAATGTGGCAAATGGTATTCCAAAAAGGCATTTGATACAAGCTCTATCGCTTTACTATTTTCAAGAACGGTCTTAAAAAACATGACACTGAATATCAAAAGCAGTAAATCATATTTTAGACTTTTCTTGATCAAACTTCTTAAAAAGCCTAATTTTAGCCTATTCACAATAGCAAGCAATAGTATTGATATTGCCAATGATAACGCTAGGTTTAACTTAAAAATTATCGGCAATAATATAGCTATTAATATAGGAAGAAACCCGTTTAAGACAACTCTAACATCCCTAAAAGATGCCTTTTCTCCGTTTATATCCTCACTTTTCAGCCTTGCCACGTATAAGATAAATCCCAATATTAAAACAAAAGCCATAACTGGCGCATTCAGCAGAAACAGGTCTTTAAACGTGATACCAAGTATTGCAACCGCTAATATTGGTCCTGGATAAACAGGATTTAGATATTCTGTTACATGCCTGAACCAATAGTTGATAACAAATTTTCTTTCTGGCTTTAAGTTTAGTCTATTTCCTAATTCCTCTGCAAATGGTGCTGATAACATCGCTCCTGACGGTGCAGGGACAAGCCCTATCATAAATGGAAGTGATATTATGACAAATCTCATATCACCGATAAGTTTTTCTAATGATACCAACATATTTGATAATATTCCCGATTCAGTCAGGACATTGCTCAGATAAAATACAAACGGAAATGCTATCAACAACGTTATAACGTCAATGTTTGTTATCGTATGATAGAGATCATATATCAAACCAACGCTATGACCAAACAATATTCCTGTTAAGACACTTCCCGCAAATAGTGCATAAAAAAGCTCTATCTTGAAACTAGTCATCGCTATAATTAGGACTAATATTGCGGAAAGCTTTATTATCTCAAACATGATCCCTTCTTTCTTCTATTTGATATGCAATAGTTCCGCAGTCTTCTATCCCAGGTTGATCATACCAATATTCAAAGAAATCCTTCATAGATGAATAATAGATTGCCCGTTTAATATTCATCCAAGTTAGCTGATCGCCGACGGA
>DTPJ01000410.1 GCA_011334435.1 Candidatus Poribacteria bacterium
ATTTTTGGCACTTCCATCTCTGAATTTCCATCAATCCGAGCGACTATATCTGCGTATCTGCCATTTATAGCATTTGCAACAACTGTAACATTAATCCCAATTTCATCTCCTAAACTTGCTGAATATGTATAGCTTACAATATCACCAAAATCCCTCTCAGAATTTGGCATCCAATTGGGTATCACCATAACCTTGTCAACTCTATATCCAAAAAGTGGTATAGAAAAACTGCCCTTTCCAGATATAATAGGCATATTCTCAATAGCAACAGGTTTTCCATTTTTTATTGAGACTACCTTAACATCATAATTGTAAAATGGCTTGTCTGCATTAAAATCTATAATTAGATCAGCAGTGTGGTTTCCCCCTGAAAATCCTATATATCCGGGCGACCAGCTTTGCGTTGTGCGCGATCTATTATTTATCGGATATGTGCTATTTGTTTTATACTGCAAATTTATATCCAAACTTTTATAACTGTATCTACCAGATTCAAAACTTTCATCATCAAGAAAATTGGCAACCTTCCAATCAGAAAATATATCCTTAAAGCTTTGCGAATATCCTTTTGACAGAAGAACAGCATTTATACCATTAATACCATTGTCACTGTTCGCTATTATTGATGAAATTGTTGACACTCCGCCATAATGTTCATGTAAATATAACATCCAAAGGTAACTGGCACCGTAATTAGCCAAGGAATTTGACATCCCGCTTTTCCAATATACCAACGATATTTCTGGATTTCTCTCAAATGCTTCAACACGAGAAGAATAGCCATTTGATCCATATCCACATAGGAATAATGACGCATATTCAGAGCATCCCTCATTTATCCACAGGTCTTCATCAGGGTCATATTTCCAATGAATTAAATGCTGAAACTCATGTGCCAAAATTTCCCTTGCCATAACGCTTTCAATATCCAAAGGACTTGAATCAAGATATATCATCTCAACTTCATTGCTACGAAATTGCATTCCGCTTATAGGGTCACGCAAAATGCCACGTCTTTGATTCATTGGCTCAAAATAACCAGCAACAAAGTTTTCATTGGTATTTACAGGATCAGGAATATCAAGGATCAGTATATATATTTTCGGATCAAGATCGATCTCATCTGGAGGCATGCCAAGATTTTCAGTTAGAATTTGATATATACCTTTTGCATTATTAGCAGGAGTTGAATCATCAAATGCCTTTTTGATCCTATTTATACCAGTGTTTGTTACTATCCCTTTTTGCCATTGCGTATCTTCCACAAATATATAGCAAAATTTACCGACAGAACGACAAGTAGCATCAACAAAATAAGCTCTGCCTGATTTAGAAAAATCCACAGCATAAAATCTTCTTTGATCGCCGATCTGTGGTGACTGAGCCGATGGTGCATATCTTATATCATCTTTTATGACCAAAAAACGTTGGGAATTTTCTATTAAATACGGGGTACCATCAATCCAATTACTAACTGGGATAGCAAGCACATCATAAACCTGCAAAAAGGACACATAAAGACCTATAAGAAGGGCTAAATACAAGGGAGGGCGTATAAGACAGATCATAATAAAATGCCTATTCTTTTATTTTGAACTCAAATTTATTTTAGAATAGAGTTCACTTAGCTTTTCTTTTAGCTTATACTTGTTCGGTTTAAGTTCTATCGCCTTTTCCCATTCAGCGGCAGCTTTTTGTGCATATTCCCCGCCTTTTGCCAAGTATGCTTCCCCAAGATGCTCTCTAATATCACTATCGTCAGGGATAAGTGACAAAGCTTTTTCTAATTCAGCAATAGCTTCATCAATTTTTCCAAGTTTGAAATAAGCCCATCCAAGGCTATCACGAAAAACACCATTATCCGGCTCAATATCAACTGCCTTTTTAATATAATTTACTGCTACCTCTAGGTCTTTGCCTTGTTCAACCAATATATAACCAAGATAATTATACACATCTGAGCTATATAGGTCATCAGGCTTATTACGAATATATCTAATAAGGTGCATTTCTGCAAGGCTTTGTTCACCTTTGGCATCATAGACCTTAGCTATATCATAGTTTAACCTAAAATTCTTTTCATCAGCCAAAAGCGATTTGTAAAGTTCAATTGATTTTTGAAAGTTTTCATCGGCAAGCTTTTTTTCATCTTTTTCTTTAAGGGCAACCCCCATAACATAATACGCTTCCGCCCCAACCGCACCCTTTCCACCATTGCGTCTGAGAACGGAATCACATATCGCGGTCGCTTTATCATACTCATTGACAGCGATATAAAGCTGAGCCAATAGTAGCATAATATCAAAATTATTTGGAAAGCGAGTGAGAAGAATCAGACACTCATTGATAGCCTCTTGATTTCTTCCTAAACGGGCGTATAAGTTAGCAAGCCTGTAACGTGCCTCATTATTTCCCTCATTAAGCATAATAGTTGCTTTATATTCGTCAATAGCTTTATTTACGTCTCCTGACAAAGAATATGATAAAGCAAGTTTATATCTAATTTCTGGGTCATAAGGTTTCAGCTTAGTCATTCTTGAATAAGCGGTAGACGCAAGCTTGTAATTTTCTGACTCAAAAGCCAAATATCCTAAATAAAAATTAGCTTTTAGATGATCGGGATTAATGTCTGCTGCCTTCTTGAAATCAGC
>DTPJ01000590.1 GCA_011334435.1 Candidatus Poribacteria bacterium
ATAAAATTACCTTTCAGATTGTTTGTACAAGAAAAGGAACTTATAGAGGTTAAGAAGAAATTTCTTGACATAGTTAAAAATCAACAACTTGACAATTGATTATTTTTGTGATAAAATTTTTCTAAAATAAATCTCAAACTATTGGTCTTTAATTTAAGGTATTATCTATGAATTTCGCTGGAAATTACAAAAAATCTCATTTGCTTACCATCATAATAGGACAAGCTCAGTGTGCTATTATTAATATTATTATCATAATACGCTTGCTCTACTCGGTGGTGGGCAAAAGAGTTTCCAGTTAATAAATGATTTCAAAAAAACAGCTTTTAAGCCCATTCATCGGGGATGCTCGGTAATGGGCTTTTTTATTTCAGGAGAAGGATTATGTTTAAGCCAGTTTCTACTGAATTAGCCTTTGTAAATAGGGAAAAACAAATTCTTGAATTTTGGAAGGAAAATGAAATATTCCAAAAAAGTATGTCAAACCGTAAAGATTGTCCAACGTTTGTATTCTATGAAGGTCCTCCAACAGCTAATGGTATGCCCACAATTGCTCATACGCTTACAAGGATAATGAAAGACCTGATCTGCCGATACAAGACTATGACTGGACATTACGTAAATAGAAAAGCAGGTTGGGATACTCATGGCTTGCCTGTGGAACTTGAAATTGAAAAGGAACTCGGAATAAACGGAAAAAAGCAGATTGAGGAATATGGCGTTGAAAAATTCAATAAGAAATGTAAAGATAGCGTCTTTAAATATGAAAATGAATGGCGAAAGCTTACCGAAAGGATAGGATTTTGGCTTGACCTTGATCATCCTTATATTACGCTTACAAATGATTATATTGAAAGCGTTTGGTGGTCATTAAAGAAATTCTGGGAAGCTGGATTGCTTTATAAAGCCTATAAAGTCGTTCCCTATTGTGCTAGATGTGGGACGCCTTTATCAAGCCATGAATTATCTCAGGGATATAGGGCTATTGAAGACCCGTCAGTTTATGTCAAAATGAAGTTGTTGGACGATGAAAATACCTCATTTTTGGTCTGGACAACGACTCCATGGACTCTCCCATCAAACGTTGCCTTAGCTGTCCGTGATTCTTATGATTACATCACAGTTGAATATAATGGAGAGCGACTAATTTTAGCTGAAAAATTAGCAGAAAAAGTGCTTGGAGGAGATTTTAAGGTCGTCAATAGAATGAAAGGTAGCGATCTTCTCGGCAAAAATTATAAACCTCTCTTTGATTTCGTCAAGCCAGACAAAAAGGCTTATTATGTTGTCCCTGGCGATTTCGTGACATTGGAAGAAGGAACAGGAATTGTCCATATAGCCCCTGCTTTTGGTCAAGATGACTATGAATTAAGCAAGGTCTATGATCTGCCTGTTGTTCAACTTGTTGATCTGGACGGCAAATTCACCCAAGAGGTCACTAATTGGGCTGGCATGTTCGTCAAAGATGCCGATCCATTGATAACTCAAAACCTTAAAAAACGCGGGCTTTTGTTCAAACAAGAGCTTTATCTTCATGATTATCCATTCTGCTGGCGATGCGATTCTCCGTTACTATATTATGCAAGGTCATCATGGTTTATTAAAACTACTGCCTATAAAGACAAAATGATAGAGGAAAACCGCAAGATAAATTGGTATCCTGAGCATATCGGCGAAGGTATATTCGGCAATTGGCTTGAAAACAACGTAGATTGGGCGATAAGCAGGGATAGATATTGGGGAACTCCGTTAAATATATGGGTCTGCCCTGAATGTAATGCTGAACAAAGTGTCGGCAGTATAGCTGAATTAAAACAACTTGGCAAGAATGTCCCTGATGATATAGAACTTCATAAACCTTATGTTGACGCAATTGTTATACCGTGTAAAAAATGCGGAGCGGATATGCGAAGGACATCAGAAGTGATTGACTGTTGGTTTGACTCAGGGTCAATGCACACCGCACAATGGCATTATCCATTTGAAAATCAAGAAATCTTTGAAAAAAGCTTTCCCGCTGACTTCATCAGTGAGGCGATTGATCAGACAAGAGGTTGGTTTTATAGCTTACTTGCGACATCAGTTTTCCTATATGGCAAAAGCTCATATAAAAATTGCCTTGTTGTTGAGCATGTCTTAGGTCCCGATGGAAAGAAAATGAGTAAAAGCAAAGGTAATCGTATAGAGCCTGACGAGATATTAGAAGTCTTCGGTGCTGATGCGTTAAGATGGCATTTCTCAATCAGTCCGCCGTGGATGAGACGACCTCTGAGCAAAGAAAGCGTAGAGGAAGTCATCAAAAAATTTATGGGAACATTGCATAACGTATATAGCTTTTTCGTCCTCTATGCAAATATAGATAAAATCAACCCAAATGAATATGAGTTAGCTGTCAAAGATCGTGCAGTCATTGATAGATGGATAATCTCCAAGTTTGAAAGCCTCGTAGAAGGTGTTCGTGAAGATATGAACGGATACCAAATATATAGGGCTGCTAGGGCAATAGCTGATTTTGTAGACGATCTGAGCAACTGGTATGTCAGACGTTGTAGGGATAGATATTGGGGTTCAGAGATGAATAATGATAAAATCGGAGCATATAAGACACTTTACGAAGTGCTTGTCGGATTATCAAAGCTA
>DTPJ01000301.1 GCA_011334435.1 Candidatus Poribacteria bacterium
ACCTTAAACATCAGGGCAGGAATTAATATTAGTGATTGGTCTTTGCTTTCTGTTGGAATTGAAAATATCACTGATAGAAGATATAGGGAACATGGATCAGGAGTTGATGGACCTGGACGCAACTTTTTCGTCAGTTTAGACTACAAGTTCTAACAACAAATAATTAGCCACAGAATCACACGGAAATACACGGAAAAATGCTATATACTGATCACTGATTACTGATCACTATTATTACGTTCCTTGCCGATGCAAGCCTTGACGCAGAGACCGCATATATGCTGTCCAAGATTTTCTTTTTTTCTGAAATAATCTAATTGCTGATAGCATGCTTGAAGGTCAAAGTCAGCAGGATTTTCTTTTATTGCCCCTGCTGGACAAACCTTAATACAAGCCCTGCACGATCCACAATCTCTATCTATTGGGCTATCAACTTTTAACGGCATATCAGTCAAGACAGAGACATATCTGACTCGTCCACCATAAATAGGGTTGACGAGCAATATACTTCTTCCTATCCAACCGAGACCTGCTAATCTGGCGATCATTTTATGTGAAACATGACCTGACATCGGCGGAGTCCAATTAGCTACTTGTGACGCATGTATTGGTAGTGCGTCATATCCCTGATCTTGTATATAAGCGACAATTCTTAGTGCGGTATCGTCTAATAAGGCATTTACTCTCTTATAATGGAAAAGATACATCTGAGTAGGTTTATCAATTATGCTTTCAAGTATCCTATCTGACAAGTGATAGCCCATAGATATTCCGTAGTTCAGTCCCTTATAGACGTTTTCTGGTTCAATTTTATATTCTCCCTCTAATCCTTCAAGATTTGCCACGCCGAAAAGAGACATACCGTTGTTGATCGCTATTTCTTTGAGTTTATTATAATTGTATTGTAAGTCCATTATTTTATACCTTTCTCTAACTGTATCAATCTTTCTTTTAGTTCTAATCCACCTGAAAATCCTCGCAGATCGCCATCAGAAGCGATAACACGATGACAAGGGACAATTATTGGGATCGGGTTTAAGGCAAGAGCATGTCCGACAGCACGGGCAGATTTAGGATTGCCTATACTTTGAGCGACCCATTTGTAACTGCGTAATTCTCCATAGGGAATTGTTTTAGTTATCTCCCATACAGCTATTTGAAAATCCGTATATCCGCTAAAATCAATCGGCAGCGAAAAATTTACCTTTTGTCCGTTAAAATATCTTGTGAACATATCTACCGCATCTGAAAAATATGAAATTGCGGAAAAGTCAATATCAGGTTCATGTAATTCTATAAACACTTTTAATACAGATTCTTTATTAGGCAAAGGAAGCGTAGTCCTTATTATCCCCTTTTCTGTTCCAGCAATGCCTATCCAGCCCATCTTGGTTTCAAAGGTTGTGTATTTTATAGCCATTATAAAAAACCTCATATCTATTATGAGTTATTTTGTCCATATCTTGAAATTGCGGAATAGCGTTGCTGTGCCTTCCCTATATTCTCCACAGTAGATAGTTCTGTCTATCATGCCGATTGCATATATGCCGACTTGGATCGGATCATCAATTGGGAATGATAGCTTGCCACAGGTCAGCCAATTCTCATTGTCTATGCTACAATAGGCTGATATTTCACTGCCATTTCTCTCTAATCTCATATATGTAAACTCTGATTCTTCTGGTAAAAGCCCTCTGCCGACCATCTTTCCTTTCCCATTGATATATCCAAGGAACCAGAAACCATAAGGATCAGATTCACCTCTCTCAAAGCAGATGTAATTCTTATCATCTTTCCATATAAACAATCCGCCTATCTGTGGCTTATCTTTTGTCGCAGGAGAGACGCATACCTGAACTGCAAAATCGCCTGTAATTTCTCTGACAAATCTTGGCGCACTCATGTTTAGCCAGTAAAGGTCTCTACCATTTGCTGCATGTATCTCAATGCCATTTTCAGTAATTTCATAATGGCAGTCATTGAATATATCAACCCAAGTCCATGATGGATCCAAATCTTTGTTGAAGTCATCGTTAAAAACAGGACTGGATAGTTCATTGCTGATTTGTGCAGGTTCAAGATACCACTGCTGTAATGGCAAATCCTTTACTGCTTCTGCATGTTTTTCTCTGTAATCTTTGCAGAAATTGAGGAAATCGTCATACTTACCAAGCTTTTTGTAAGTATATTCTAATTTCTCTAATAAATTGAAGCAGAAATTGAGTAGGTCGTTATACTTGTCAAGCTTTTTGTAAGTATGTTCTAGTTTCTCTAAAAAAACGAATAATCCGTACTCATCTTGTAATTCAAATATTTTATCTGCAAAGTTATGGAAAATATTAAGTGCTTTCTCATAATCGCCTTTCCTCATATGGACATATCCCAATGAAAGTTTAATCCATTCAGCAAATAATCGATTCTTAGCAATCTTTTCCGTTATTTCAAGATATTTTTGCATATAGTTTATAGCTTCATCCCAAAGGCACTGGCATATAGATAGTTGAACCAATAAAGAATATGAAGCAGAAGTGAATAACTTTTGTCCGAATTGTTCTGTAAGTTTCAAAGCAATTTGTGCGTTTTCTTCAGCTTCTGATATATTTCCTAATTTAAAAAGAGTCCTTGCTAATGCTAAGTAT
>DTPJ01000280.1 GCA_011334435.1 Candidatus Poribacteria bacterium
AAGCAGTCCACGATGAAATATATCACGAAGAGACAGTTGAAAGTAAAGATAATAAATAGTTTTTGATCCCTGCCTCCTTGCAAGAGGAGGCTTGGATGAGAAACTATCCGGCCATGATGCCGGAAAGAAAGGAAGAGTTGATTAAAATGAAAAGTCTTAAAAATAAGTTTGATAATGTTACTTTTTTACATTCGGGTTTTGTTTTTGATTTTATAGATGGAATGAAGAAGCAAAGTGGTTTATCATGGAAGAAGTATTTTGATAAGAAAGGAGATGATTTTGATTTTCAAGATTTGGAATATGAAGAAGTTAAAATTGATTTTGATATAGACGAAAATACTTTACTTATTTTTGATATGGTAATTGATCCCACACGAGACATCGGTAGAAATGTATATTATATAAAAGAAAATGGAAAGGCTTATTTAGTATACTCACATTCATGAATATAATATTTTTAAATTAGAAGGAGGAATAATGATGAGTAATAAGGCTTTGTGGATCTCTCGGCATTCTTTGGATGTCGCAGGAGAGGAAGAACTAAAGAGGATTTTCTTTATTGATGGAGTTGATCGGGTGGACTTTGCTTTCTCAGAGGATCCTGAGAAAGCACTAAGTGAGTTAAAGGAGTTAGTGGAGGACTATAAAATTTTTGGTGGTGTGTTTCCTTCGCAGTTGTGGTTTGCATTATTAAAGCATGTTTGTCGTACAAATCTTTTTGATGGCAAAGAGATATTCTTGGTGGTAAGTAAATCATTACCGCTTGAAAACGATATAAGGAAGTTCAAGTTTGATCATTTTGAATTTTTAATGTTTTAACACCATTTCCCTTTTTACTCACTTCCCGGCGTAAGCCGGGTTTTTTATTTTGCTTTAATTGTTCTATAATATATATATATATATAGGAGGTGTTATTATGGAGTTAAAAGATATGATTGATGATGCGTTGTTGCATATGGCATATTGGGGTATTAAAGAGTATTATTTGACTTATTATGGGACAATCTTGAACGATCGTGGCTGGTGGGTTTTGGTTGTCAAATTAGACAACGATTATACAATCAGTTTGTACAAAGTCAAAAAGGTTGATGCATGTATGAAAGATGAGGCGTGCTTTCATTCTATAACAGGCACGTTTAGACTTGTCTCACTAACACATCATGATGTTCCTCTCAAATGGCTTATAGGGTGTCTTGATCGTGTATGTGATGTAGATCAGTTAAATAATTTTTAAATGAGAGTTTATTAAAAAAGCAGGCCTTTGATAAGGCCTGAGTTTTTATTGTAAAGGGGGTGGAAGGGAGGAGGTGAGTTTACTTATTATTAGTAGGGATGATGTATTTGTTGCCTACTTTTACTAACAGTGCAATTGCTAAGATAAGAACTGATACTCCTAATCCTACGTTGTAATTCCATACGTAAGGACTTAATTGTGCATACTGGAATGACATCAAATATATGATTGCCATTGTTGTGTAAGGAATAGCGACGTATTCAGTTAATGTGAAAAATCCGAAAATTGCCGGGTATTTAAAACTTGCAGTTGCTTTGATTTCAAATACCCATACAAGAAGCACTACGATTGACAAAAGAAAAGTAAAGAATACCATATGCATCACTCCTTTTCAATAATTTTTATTTTAGACTTTTGATCTTGCTTTTGGTTTAACTGATTTAGATTAGCCGGGATACTTATTGCCATTTTGCCCGGTATATCTTGGAGATCAGGATCGAGAAAGTCTGACTTGAAGATAGGCATAAAGCCTATAAGACTATTTGAGTGTGTGCGAATGAATTGTATAAGAGAATCGGTTGGTATAGTAATAGGCACAAGTACGGCTGTAATATTTAGCATACTTGGTTTAATTATATTTTCCTTTATTTCATTTATTTCTTTTGTTATTTCTTCCATATACTCATCTCCTCTATTATTTGAATATTCCTAACAGTAAACTTCCTATATTTGAACCTAATATGATAAGAATATAGATCCACCAGTGTGAACTTTCATTTGATTCTTCTCTTAGTTTATTTATATTTTCAATTTTCTCATCGATATGTGCAAGATGTATTTTAATCTCTGTTATGTCTGATTCTAGTTTATCCATTTTGTCGTCGCTTTTGTCCATAAGTACCTCCTTTTTTGCTAGTATCGGTGGTGCTATGTATGAATGTTTTAAGTAAGAATAACGATAAGTGTTGTAATTGCTGCTGCGAATAGTATAAGGAAAAGCCACGATTCTTTATCTTGCCATGTCATATATTTTACCTCTTTTTAGTAAACATAAGAACTAAGAGAAGAATAAATCCTCCTGCACCTAATCCTAACCAAAGCCACATATTTTCATACCAGGGTTTAGTGTTAGGTGTGATGATAATACCTCCTGTTGGACTGCATGTATTTAACGATTGATTGTAGGAATATCCGTTTGGACATGTACAGTATGGATATGTTCCACTTGCACCAGACGGACAAGATCCTTGATTAAGAACGCATGTATTAGATGATTGATTGTACGTATAACCGTTTGGACATGTACAGTATGGATATGTTCCACTTGCACCAGACGGACAAGATCCTTGATTAAGAACGCATGTATTAGATGATTGATTGTACGTATAACCGTTTGGACAT
>DTPJ01000748.1 GCA_011334435.1 Candidatus Poribacteria bacterium
TGGGGAAGCGGCAGCGCAGAAAGTGTGGGATGAGCATTTTGTTATGGTGCAGCACTTTGCCCAGAGTGGGGCTGGTGTACCCGGAGAATATGTGGATTCGACATCCCACCAAAACAACGGACAAGGTGGTAGCGGATTAGGCTATACAACACCCACCGCGGTTTTGGAAAATACTGTGATTGGATATGCGCAATATTTCAACGGAAGAAGCGATTATATCAATTTCCCTGATAGTGACGACTTTTCGATAAGTACAACGGGGCATCTTACGATAAGTTTATGGATTAGTCCGGCAGTCTTAAAGTTTACAAACTCAAAGCAATATATTAGATGGATGGGTAAAGGGGCACCAGGGCAGGCGGAATGGCAGTTTATTATGTATAACTATGGTGGTAAAGGGGATGATGGTAAAGATAGATCCCAGTGGATATCTTTTTATGTATGTAGCCCTTCAGGGGGAGCAGGAGCGGGAGGTGGCGGATCGGCTGGGTATATAAATCCGGATAGCTGGCTATTTGTGACTGCAACAACGGATATGAAAAAAAGCTATGGCTTTTTTAATGGAATTCGGAGTCCATTATCTGACGAATGGGCTCAATATAATATTCAATACCAAAATGGGGATGACCCTTTGCGCATTGGAACTGATTATATGAGTGATGATGATTGGTGGAAAGGTAGAATAGATGAAGTACGGTTTTCCAATATTACTCGTTCTGATGCATGGATTAAAGCAGATTATTATTCACAAAAAGACGGTTTATTGAAGTGTGTCAGCTTCCAAAACCACGCTCCAGTGTTTAACCGATTGGAAAATATGCATGTAAGAGAGGGAGAGTTTATTTTATTTAATATCTCGGCAACAGACCCTGCAGAAAATAATCTAATATTTTCAGCAACTAATATTCCCCCTGGAGCAGTGTTTGATCCAGTTGATAAAGTATTTTTTTGGAAACCAGAAATAGGTCAATCAGGTGAATATGAAATAAATTTTCAAGTAAGTGATGGAATATATATTACCCAAGCAAAGGTAAATATCAGCGTTGATAAAGCCAAGGGTTTCATAATCAATAACAATTCTAGTCAAGATAAAACTGATCTTTTAATCTTACTGATTGTCAGTATTGTTGTTTTCAGGATAGTATCTGCATTGTTAATATTGGTGTTACACAATTTTAGAAAACTGTAATTGAAAAAATCATAAGGAATAACCCAAAATCATGCAGAAGCACGAATCAAAGGTCTTGAGATTGCACCAATTTTAATCAGGATACAATGCTGTAAATTTTTTCACCAAGGACTCCAAAAAAACCTATAAATAAAACTGTGCTTATTACGTTAAACGTATAAACAGGCTTGTATTTTAAGCTATTTAAAATTAAGGTTGAAAAAACATAAATGATGCTGTTAAAAACGTAATAAACAAAAAAATCAAATTGATTAAAAAAGAACAACACTAAGTTTATAGAAACCAGAGTGATAGATATTATCAAATAGGGAACATGAGAGATTTTAAATATATCCCTCGTTGGATTTTTCCATTTCCCGGAGAATGAAATTGAAGTTGCTGTAAAACCCAATATTACTGTTAGGAGACTCAGAGGTTTTAACAAATTTGTAATGATTGAACCAGAGGAAAGAAGTAAGTAAAATACTGCTAAAGCTAGTCCTGAGACGGAAAGAATAACCCCTGAAATTCTATATACCTTCATAGCAAAACCTTCTAAATAATTTCTCTAATATTTTGTTTATCACAATCAGGAAGTGTTTTTAAAGATACCAAGTAAAACTGCGCTATTTTGCTATAATTACGTATTTTCTATTAAGTAAAAATAGCAAGAAAACGAATAGAATTCCTTGGTTTAGTTAGGTAATCTAAACATTTGCGTTGTTTTGATCCGCTAGTTTCTGTAATTCACTGATCCTTCCTTAATCTTCCCTGTTTCAGCTTTGACTCAATGCAAAACCTTATGGTATAAATTCACCCGTTATTAGGTTACTAAACCGTATGTTTATGGTTTGAATAATATTTCAAAGATTAAAAGGAGGAATTTAAAACAGGATGAAAAAGGCGATAAAAATATTGGTTATCCTTTTGGCTTTCTCAATTGTACTCAATGGATTTGTTATTGTTGGTAGGACTGAAGCCGCCAGTTCTGTTCTTGAGGGCTGGTCAAACAGGATACAGCTCAAAATAGATCATACGAAGATAAGTGCGCCCCTGACAAATTTTCCAGTGCTGATCCATTTAAGCAATGCTTCTGGGATAAACAAGGCAGACGTATCTGCGATTTTCAATACACTGGGTAACAGTGGCAAAAAGATAGCTGTGACAACAGCCGATGGGGTGACCCAGTGTAATGTAGAGATAGAGAGCTGGGACAGCACAAGCAGGCAAGCTTATTTGTGGGTCAAAGTGCCGGTGATATCGAATACTGCCGATACAATTTTGTATTTATATTATGACAGGAATCAAAGTGATAACGGCTTATATGTAGGGTATACTGGGGAAGCGGCAGCGCAGAAAGTGTGGGATGAGCATTTTGTTATGGTGCAGCACTTTGCCCAGAGTGGGGCTGGTGTACCCGGAGAATATGTGGATTCGACATCCCACCAAAACAACGGACA
>DTPJ01000761.1 GCA_011334435.1 Candidatus Poribacteria bacterium
CAGGAAATCCAATATTGGACATAGACACTTGAACATTGGATTTATTGTAGCCGATTACTTGACCTTTTCTCATCAAAGAGACAACTAAAAGCTCAAATATAGGAGCAATTATGCCGTATTCTGATTTTCTCAACTGTTGATATAGCCAATCATAAGGGACGAGTTCTTTATTCTCTTTTGAATTGCCATTGCCTTTTTGTGGAATTAAACCTACGATCTTAGCCAATAATTGTGTTTTACTGATGTCAACATTAAGATCATATCCGTTATCACGCTTTTTTGCTAATCCGAATGGTATAGCGATCCCCTCAATTGATGTTTTCAAATATCTCAGATGAGGTGCGTTTATATCGTCAGCACGGGCAGGACGCACAAAATCATCTATCAGATCACTTACAAGCCTCCTTGTTGACACTTCCATTTCAGGCATTATATGTGATGGATAAAGAGTTCGGAGTGGTTCTCTGATAATCTTAGCGATAGTGTTGTTAAAATTCTGAAGTCTTGATTCAGCAAGATCAATTTCCTGTATTTCACCATGAATAGTATAGATAGCACCAGTAAAATATAGTTCCTCTATCACATCGCGGACTTGAAGAATCCTTTCTTCCATTGATTTTCTCACATTTTCCCTTATTTCTATCGCAGTTCTACTGCCATCTGCTGAGTATTCCTTCAATATCTCATGTTGGGCATAAAAATCTTTCAGGATTTGCAGTTTGTTCGGATCGGTTAATTCTTTTGGCAACCAATATATAATGCCATTCACAAACCTATCGTCATAAGAATTGAGTATGTGTTGAAAATGCTCTTTTTGCTCTGATGTGTTAAATGGCGTTCCGATATAGATCACGAAATCATCTTCTGATGTTCGCAATTTATCAATTATCTGATCGATCTCAGTTTTAGTGATCTCCAAAAGGTTTTGAAGCTTGACAGTTCCAGAACGTGGCGTATTTTCCCATAGTATATTTTTTCTTTCGCTGTAAATGCCTCTTAAATGAGACATTGGCAGTGGACCATAGACTAATTGATCAAACGCAGAGTCCAATATCCTCTGATCTGACTCAGAAAGATTTAATAGGACATCGCGTTTTTTATTTTCTATAATATCGCTGACTTTTGATTCAAGGTCTATGTAATAAACATCCGAAAGCTGATCTTGTCCTTGCTTTACTTTTATATAGCTTGCAGATGTCAGGAGCTTTCTTAGAATACGTTGCTGGATATATTCATAGTTTAAGTCTCCGCCTAAATCGGTATAGTTATAAAGCACCATATTTGCCAATTGACGAACAGTCCTTGTCTCTAATACAGGCGATATTTTCAAGAGAATTAGAATTTTAACAACCTTTAAAGCATATTCTTGATCTACTGGATCATCAAATATTCTGGGGATACGTTTTTCAAAATAATCTTTATATATTTGGAAGTAAGGGCTTAAATCTACCATCTCACGAATACGAAAAGAAAAATGATCAAAAATCTTATCCGGTGTAAGAAGCTGAGTATAATCCTCGTCCATCATTCCTTTTATCTGTCGTGATGGGTCGCCTTTAACTTGATAATGTATGAAATCCACAACACCACGCCTTTGAGAGAAAAACTTTGTATTGACGTCTAAAAGCTCAAGCGTCTCAGGATGGACTGGGTATATCTGCAAGAATTCATCTTCCCCAATTCTGAGATCATTAAAGCTATTTCTCAGGATTTGATACGCTTCTTTGATGGCAGATATAGCGGAAACGCCTTTCTTTTTAATAAGTCTTTTATCTATCAATTCCCTTATGTGCTTTGCGGACAATTCAAGATTTCGCTGATACCTATCTTTTATCTTGTTAAAAGTTGTCTGATTAATATCACCAGTTTTTTCTATGGATTCTTGAAGTGCCCCTAATATCCAGAATGGCGAATGTATTGATTTCTCGCCTAAAAATTGTAAAAATCTCGTATCCTCATTAAGCGTTCTGGTATCTGGCTTTGATTTCAAAAACTCGCTTAGTTCATCAATTAATAATATAATACCTGATAGATTGTGCTTTTTAATTATAGCCATAAGCTTTTCCCAAGCCTTCTGGCGGTCTAATGTCAGCTTAAAAGGAATATCTTTCCCCTGTGATTTGAGATACTCTTGTGCAAACATTATAGCATCGTCAACACTCTCTCTTCGTAAAATTTCCCATGTGTATCTGCTACTCAATTTATTTTGAATGAATGCGTTCACTTCTCTGGCGTGTGCAGGCATAATATATCTCTCAAATTGTTCAATGAAATACGATGATTGAGCTAATGGTATAAAGATTTTATGCCTTGCAGATGCAAGCGTATCCTCTACATTGTCCCAGAATATGTCTTCAAGGGCATCAGTTTTTCTATATTCAAGTAATGGAATCTGAATGATCAGGAATTTTCGGTTTTTTAGCTTTGACTCATATTGGCTGAGTTTTGGGCTTTGGGAAGTTAAATATTGCCAAGCCCATTGATATTGCAGGATTATGCTAAGGACAGAAAGAAAATGAGATTTTCCAGACCCAAAATTACCAGTCAAAAAGAATCCCATACCATCATTAGGGTAATTTGCTATCCTATCAAAGATGATCTGAAAATTCTTTTCTATGTCGTCTGTA
>DTPJ01000179.1 GCA_011334435.1 Candidatus Poribacteria bacterium
CTTATTGGTTACTTCACGATGTATGTGCCGATCTGGCAAAACAGGACATTGAAAAACATACATTTGCAGATGACAATATACATCGTCAAATCGTGGATTTCGCAAAAGGCGGAAAAGTGATCTCTAATAGAGACAAATCCGATTGGGAAGTTGACGGACATATCTTGCCTAATTATGGATTTATCGCTAAATCAGGTCAATATAAATCTATGGTGACGAGGCGTGATGGGATTATCTCAGCATATTCAGAAAGTCCAAATACAATATTCGTTGATGCTCGTCCACCTGAACATACTGGCAGAATGCCGATCAAAGTTGAGATAATTAAAGCGGAATCGCTTGGCGGAAGAAGATTTGCCATTATAAGCAGATGGACAGTCCGAACGGAATCAAATATCCAAGGCAGGACATTTATTCACTTCACTAATCCAAATTCGGCGACCGAAGGTGAAGACATAGCATTTCAAGCTGGTTTTCCCATCGGACCTGAGCAATGGCAGAAGCCCGGCATTTATGAAATACGGACAGAGTCTGAACTGCCTCAAAATATGCCATTAGGCGAATATGGAATAAGGTTTGGCATATATCAGCCTGAACGAGGCGGGCGTAGACTTAGGCTTTCAACTTTGAATGACGAGCATAGCAGAAGTATCGGCGGATCGTTGATCTTTGCAGAGAAGCAAGATGGTTCTCTGTCAGTCCAGTTAATCCCAGCACCACCAGACCCTATAACCGAAAGGATCAATAATTCACGAAAAATTGTTAAATTCGGCGGAATTGATACAAATGGGGCATTTCGTCTTCTCAAAGACAAAAAAATGATAATACCTTTGCCAGAAAGTCAACCATTTGAGATCATAATTGATTTAGCTGACCTAAATCTGCCGACAAAGATAATCAGTATTGAGGCATTAGACGAAAATCTCCAAAAACAGGAGAATATAGAATTTTCCATTGATAACGGACGTTTGCATTTCGTAACAAAAGCAAGCTTTTTTGCATATCGTTTGGTTGAGTGATACAACTTAGGAGTTTGAATTTGATAAAAAACAAGTTTTCCCAAAATTTTAAGCAAAAAACAGGCAATTTAAAAATAGAGGTTTTGGCTGTCTGGTTTGCCTATCGGGATTCAAGGACTCCTTGGTATGCAAAGGTTTGGTTAGCATTGGTTGCTGGATATGCCTTTAGCCCTATTGATCTCATACCAGACTTCATTCCAATTTTGGGCTATCTTGACGATTTTATACTTTTGCCATTAGGAGTTTTATTAGCAATTAAACTTGTGCCAAAGGAAGTGATGGATGAGTCAAGAATAAAAGCCAAAGATTGGATAGATCAAAGAAGGCAAAAACCAAAGAATTTCACAGTAACAATATTAATTGTGCTGATTTGGATATTGATCCTGATTATTATCATTAGATATGTGCTTAAAGCGTTTGTATTTGGTAAACGAAATCCCAAAACTTATCAATAATCCAATATAGAAATATGGAGTGATGTTATGAAAAACAAGATGTCTGGCAGAGAGAGACTGCTAAGAGTTTTTCGTCAACAAGAGACAGATCGTATGCCTATTTGGCTATGGGGTGTTGATCCTATGTTCAAATCAGGCAGACCATCATGGGAGCCTTTATATGAGTTAGTTGAAAAATATGAATTGGATATTATGCGTAGTTGGTATCCTAGACCGAAAAATCCGCCTTCTAATCCTGCTCCTCCGCCTGAAAGAAATCAATCTGAATATCCAGATATGTGGGAATATAAATATGTCATAAAAACTCCAAAAGGCGATCTAACCCAGATATATTTAGCACCAAAAGATGGAAGCCCAGGATATGTTAAAAAAGATTATATAAAGACAGCAGAAGATGCAGAAAAATGGCTTTCATTGCCACATAAAATAGTTGAACCTGATTTAGATATTGACTCATATTTTGATCTTTTAGAGAAAACAGGAGATAGGACGATAATAATGGTCGGCATCGGCGAAGCTATGTATTCAATAGAAGCTATGATGGGATCGGAAACTTTCGGCTTTTTCCTGATGGATCATCGCGATCTTCTCCATGAGATGATAAGCAGGGCTTATGAAAATATAGAAAATTATGTTAAATATTACCTAAAACATAATGTCGGTGATTATTTCGGTTGGGTAGGACCTGAGCTTTGTATTCCTCCGCTTGCATCTCCAAGAGATTTCCGCGAATTTGTGTTTAAATATGACAAACCTATAATTGATCTTATACATGATGCAGGAAAATTAGTTTGGGTTCATTGTCATGGAGATATGAAACCTGTTTTATTGGATTTCGTGGAGATGGGCGTTGACTGTCTAAATCCAATTGAACCTCCACCTGTCGGAGGGTTAACTTTGGCAGAGGCGAAAAAACTGGTCAATGGAAGAATGACATTGGACGGAGGAGTGGAGAACGGAGCTTTTGACTTGCTTGAACCGAAAGAAATGGAACAACTCGTTGAAGAAACTATCGCTATGGGCAAGCCGGGCGGATGCTATATCTTCGGTCAGACAAGCGATCCCGGAACTTGGGTATCTCTAAATGAAAGGCATATCGCAAACTTTAAGGTCTTCGTAGAAACAGCAGTTCGGTTAGCTGATTA
>DTPJ01000596.1 GCA_011334435.1 Candidatus Poribacteria bacterium
AAAGAATTTTCCTTGAACCATCTGAAAACGGTATTAACAACTTGCTTGGAGAATTCTGGAACAGTTGGGAAGACCTTGCAAATAACCCTGAGAATATGACTACAAGAGCGGTTGTCATTCAACGAGGAATATCATTAGCCCAAAGCATTAACCGTATTGATTCCGCACTGAAAGACATAAGAAAAACGGCGAACGATTACATAGATGACAGACTTGAACTGATAAATCAAAAGGCAAGCCAGATCGCAAATTATAACGCAAAAATACAGTCAATAGAGGCATCAGGACAAGAAGCGTCTAATCTCAGAGATAAAAGGGATATATTCCTTGATGAGTTATCAAAATTGATCAACATCTCCACGATTGAGCGTGATAATGGCACAATCGCAGTTTTTATCGGTGGACGTGCAATCGTAGAAGATAACATATTTAATCCAATTAAAGCCAATAATATTTCCTCAGGAGGTATGGTAGTTACAAATTTGGTATGGGCAGATGATTTTTCCAAAGTTGAGATCAATAATGGAGAAATAGCAGGACTTATCCAAACCCGCGACGAAACTATACCAAATCTTATTGAAAAATTTGACCAATTGTCTCAGACTTTGATCAATTCGGTAAATAAAATTCATAATGCAGGATTTGGACTTGATGGAGTTAGCGGTAGAGATTTCTTCTCAGGGACAGGTGCAAGCGATATAAAAGTCAATGATGATGCAACTACTGGAATAGTTGGTCACCCTGAAAGAATAGCAGCATCTCAGAATGGTGAGGTTGGAAACAATCAAATAGCACTTGATATCGCAAAGCTTTCTGATGTTCGCGTGACGTTAGATGGGACAATTATAGATAGTTCAGATTCAATTAACATATCAAAATTTTATTCTGAGACCGTTAATTCATTTGGAACAGATGTCAAACTTTCAAATATGATGTTGGAAAGCGTCCAAATGATCGTATCTGATCTTGAAGAACGAAAAGAATCCGTTTCAGGTGTGTCGTTAGATGAAGAAATGACAGAATTGATAAGACTGCAAAAAGCCTATGAATCCGCAACCAAGTATATGTCGGTCATAGACGAAATGTTAGATACATTGATGAGGATAGGTGGTTAGATAGTATGAGGGTCACAGATAAAATAATACAAGAACGGGCAATAAAGGGAATGGAACAGACAGCCCAGAAGCTATCAAAAACACATCATCGCATAGCAACAACGAAGAATATCAGTCGTCCATCTGACGATCCGATCGGTAGTTCACAAATTATGGCGAATTATAAAGACCTCGCCAAAGTTCAGCAGACGCTCCGAAACTGCGAAAATGCAGATAATCTTCTATCTTATACAGATACAATATTAGAAAGAGTTTCAGATATGTTGATTGACGCAAGGCAAAAAGCATCAGTTATGGCATCTGATACAGTCGGATCAGAAGAACGAAAAACAGTTGCAAATGAAGTCGCCATTATGATCGATCAAATGCTACAATTGGCTAACTCACAATTTTCTCGCAGATACATTTTCAGCGGTCAGAAGATACTGGACACACCATATATAAAAACTGGTGATAATATTGAATATGTAGGCGATGAAGGGGAAATAGGACAAAGAGTGGAACTTGGTCAGGATACTATGGTTGTAAATTTTCCCGGTTCAAGAGTATTCGGCTATGGGACAGAAACAGACGGCATATTTAAGGTGCTTAAAGAGTTTAAAGATGCCCTTGACTCCAATAATACAAAAGAGATAAATTCCGCAATAGGAAATATTGACGATGAATTAGATAAAATAAGTATAGTTAGAGGAGAAATTGGAGTAAAAATAAGCAGGATTCAATCAAGCATTGAAGGGCTGAACTCATTGGAACTCTCATTGAAAAAGGACATTTCACAAGTTGAAGACGTAGATATGGCAGAAGAAGCGGCTCAATTTATGAGCGATCAAGAAGCTTATCAAGCTGCATTACACGCGACAGCCACAATATTAAAACTCCCCAAATTATCAGATTACATTTAAACGCTAAATTCCAAGAGCTTTCTTAATCTTTTGTGCAAATACGTCAGGTGTAAAAGGTTTTACCATATAATCATTGACGCCTGCCATAACTGCTGATAAAACATGCTCTTTTTCAGCATTAGAGGTGATCATAACAATAGGAATTTTTGATAAAGCAGGAGTGCCTCTGATAGATTTCGTGAAGTCAATTCCAGTCATACCGGGCATATTCCAGTCCACTAAAATTAAATTGACTACTAATCCCCCAAGAAGCTTTTTTAGACCTTCGTCGCAGTTCTCTGCTTCTTCAATCTCAAAGCCTCCAATTGCTTCAAGAGACCCTCTCACAATCTTTCTCATAGTAGCTGAATCGTCTATTATTAGAGCTTTCATGGTATTTCCTAAATAAATAAACAAGCCGTTTAGCATGTTCATAAATAAGTTGATGTGAATGAAACATTCTATTATAAATTATATATGATATAGCTATCGCATTTCAAGCATATTTTTCTGAAGATCGGACATGAGTTCGGACAACTTATTATCCAATTAAATTATATAGGAAAATCCCTCCTAAATCTTCCTTTTCTATGATGGGTAAAATATGTCGCTCCTGACGGA
>DTPJ01000794.1 GCA_011334435.1 Candidatus Poribacteria bacterium
CCTTCATATTTCTTTGTTTTTTCTTTTGGTCCACATGAAACTATAATCAATGCTGTAAGTATTATTATAACATATTTATACAAAGTTTGTCACCTCTTGATTTTTTGATACCCTCTATAAGATGAAACATAATTTATACTTTACAATCCAAATTTCCAGATCAGGATAAAACGCCATCTTTTAATTGAAATACTCTATTTGCTTTATAATGCTTTTTTAGTGTGTTACGTTCCCAAAAAACACCATCTAAATATCCTTGTATAGATTTATCACAATCAGCCATTTCTAATCGTTTTTCTGCAAGACAGCAATAAAACTCATCAATCTCTATCCCACAATATTTTCTTCCCAATTTTTTAGCGACAACTGATGTGGTCCCTGATCCTAGAAAAGGATCAAAGACAAAATCCCCTTCTTTTGAGCTTGCCAATATGATCTTTGCAAGCAGTTTTTCTGGCTTTTGTGTCGGGTGATCTGTATTTTCTGGCATAGACCAAAATGGGACAGTTATATCGGTCCAAAGGTTTGATGGGTAAGTGAGACGATAATTACCGTCATTTTCCTGATACCAATCCTTTGGTTTTCCATTATTATCTCTATAAGGAGCAACAACTTTTCTTTTAAGCATTACGTCATCGCTATTGAAAACAAAATCATCGGAGACTGTCGCAAACCATATATCCTCAGAGCAGTTTTTCCAATTAGATTTTGCACCTCTACCCTTTTCTCTCTCCCAGGTGATCCGATTTTGCACTTTGAAATATTTGGATAAAACACGAAATATCGGGCTTGATGACTTCCAATCACCGCACACATAAATTGACGCATTAGGTTTTAATATCTTACGTAAAGGATCAAGCCACGAATCAAACCATTTTTCATATTCATCAAGTGACATTTCCCTGAACTTGTTAGAGTTAAACTCTTTTGTCAGATTATATGGCGGATCAACAAAAAGCAGATCAACGAAATTCTCTGGCAAATAACTTATACACTCAAACAAATCTTGATGAATTGTCCTGTTAGTAATTTCCTCTGAACTAACATCGGCATTCAGAGTCAACAGTTTTCCCTTTAATCGTAAAATATCCTCATCTGTCAATGTTACAGTCCTATTACGTCCTGCCCTGATTTTTTTGTCTTCTATGTTTATCATAGACATTTTTATCTAATATATCAAGGATTCTTTTCCCAATTTAGATGACGATGGAGAAAGTCAAATGTTCCAACGCCATTTATTGTATGAGGTCCATTAAAGACTTCCATTTCAGTAAGCTCGCCAATTCCAAGAAGATCATAACGTCGTTTTGTCTTTGCATATTCATAAGCGACCCATTCATCAGGTGCGACGCCGTCAAAGTGTCCACGCTCAACCATAAAAGGTCTTGGACATATAAGTCCGCTTAATTCAGAATAGTTAAATGTATTGCCAAGATCAAACTCAAACATTTCATATTCACCAGTGATCATGTAGCTATAAGGGTGTCTTGCAGATGCATTTTTCCATATCCATTCGTTAAAATCCGCTGAACATATAGATAAACAATATCCTTTTACAATTGCAGGAATTCTCATAGCGGTTTTTCCGCCATAGCTCAGACCATAAAAAGCTATACGGTCTTTGTCAACAAAAGGCAACGAAGAAAGCCATTCTATTGTCCGCTCATGCTGTCTGACAATAATTGAGTAAAGCGATTGTTTTATCGGATGTGCCTTGCGGACTAACACACGAAAGCTATCACCGCCGATATAAGGGTTTTGCGGAGCATAAGTCACAAATCCTCTTTCAGCTAATTTACATGCGAATTGATGATATGATTCATTATTTACCGATGGATCAGCGACATCTTGTGGTCTGCCTTCAAGCCCATGTTGACAGACAACTACGGGACGACGTTCATTATCTTTAACATCTTTTGGCACTAATAAAATTCCGTAAGCGAAAACCTCTGGATAGACATCTAAAACTACCTCATAACCTTTGAAACTATCTGTCTCATAAACGCATCTTGTCCGAGGATTTATTGGTGTATTAGCCAAAGGAGAATATCCTATAACTTCATTGTGCAAATAATCACGATACCATTCCGTGCTTTTCTCCCAACTGGCTACGTCAGAAGCATCTGCTTTTGACCAAAACTCTGCACGTCTAAATTCCGCTTCACGCATAAGATATTGAGTATGATCTAATAACTGCTGATATTGACGTTTCAAACGTTCTCTGGGATTAAACGACCTTGAAAGATAATTTTTTAGCTCTGAATCGGGCTTTAACTCTCCATTTAGATTATTTATAAACTTTCTCAATGTTGATACACAAACAGGCTGACCATCTTCGCTTAATATTAAGTTGAAATCTGGATTAAGCGGTTTAACTAATTCACAGGCACGGTCAAACTCTGACTTTACTAAATCGTAAGATGGGGTAGTAATTATACCTGGTGCCGCTCCTCCGCTACGATTTTGTGATGGTTGAGGAGGTCCAGAAACTTCTGGAAAATTGCAATGCTCAATTATCAGCTTTCTAGGTGCGATTAAACTTGCTATCTCCGCATCGCCAAATTCATATAACAAAGACCAAATATTGCGATATATAGGTTCTCGCCAGAGATTTTC
>DTPJ01000704.1 GCA_011334435.1 Candidatus Poribacteria bacterium
ACAGTTCGCCTTTCTTCAGCGTTACAGATGTTTTAGAATAATCCGTATGTATAAAAAGATTCGGGGCAGGAATTCCATAGTCTGTTACTATATTAATCCCACCCGTGATGTTTTCCTCGTCTATTTCAACTTCTGACAATTCTAAGATGTCGCGATAGTCATTACCAGCACTTGGATACCATAAGATTTTTGGATTATCTCTGAGCGAATCAAATAACTCGTCGAGTCGTTCTTGTGATATTCCATTCCTTCCTTTTAAGAGCTCAGCAATCTTCATTTTATCCTCTCCCCAGACGGTCCCAGCATAAAAGAAGTCCCGGCGAAGTCGGGATTATGCTGAGTCCGCCTCTGGCGAGCGAACCTTTTAAACTGTGTTATACGCAGTTTCACTAAATCCGATTTTTCGATAGATAGCCCCATAGTTTATCTCCTGAATCTTTATCTACTGCAAACATTGTAGGCATAAACCGATAGTTAACGCCTGTGATTTTCTTTATATCTGATGCTGATAAGGGATCCTTTAATATCTTGAACTTATCCAATTTCATACAATACTCCTCATCTTTGTGTTTGTCCTCGCCATGCCAAGGTTTCTTTTCTAACTTGCCAGAAGCAATGCCCATGGCGACTATACCTTCACCTGAACGATACAAGAAAACCTTATCACCTTTTTTTAGCTTTTCAATGTCTCTTTTCCAAGGGTCAAAATAAGCTGCCGCCTTTTGATTGTCTATCATGTCTTTATCATCGGATGGGTCATTACTATAGTTAGTGTTTAGAATGTAGAAACCCTCTTCAATATCCTCGAAAGGATCTTCTGTAATGCGAAATGTATCAAATTCAATCAAAATGTTATCTTCACTTAATTTATAAAGACGGTAGACCCAGCTTCTTATGTCAATTCCTTGTTGTTGCCAATATAAAATGGCCTGACGAGTCTTAAAATCTAACCCGTTCGTTATTACAATAAAATGCTGTTTATTATTTATCTTGTCTGTTGTAAGGCTTGTACCAAATTTATTATTTAAAACTTCCAATAAATTCTGACTTTCGGGAAAAAACTTTTTAAAAAGCTCATTTAGAGATTCGTAAGAATATTGTCCATAAATCTGTCCGTATCTTAACGCTTGAAGAAGATTATACTCCTGTGATTCCCATGCTTTGAGTTCAAAAATATACAAATCACCGTTATTATCAATTGCCATCAAATCTGGTTCTTCTTGCCATTTCCGAGATTGCATTATTAGAAGTAACTCTTCATCTTGGAATACCTTTTCCAAATTCTTAAACAAGAGCTTCTGAAAATGGTCTTCTTTCCACTCAATTTCAAATAATCGGTTTCGTTGAACCCGGTAGAGATTATAGTTGCTTTTGTCTAGCCTAAATATCATGTTTTATCCTCCATAACGAAATGGCGTATAACTATTTCTATATTGAGTTTTGAAAAATAGAGGGGATGATCCCACAAGGGAGACAGGCGCTCCCGATAACGGAATAGATTAGCACTTTGGCTTATGTCCTGACGCCCCGAGATTGAAGTCTCCATAACTCGGTTCTTGGACCCGTGGCGATCATCCCCTGAATAACTTATTGGCTTTGGAGATATTCTTTTCATCATTAACAACCTAAGGATATTAACCATGATCTCCATCCAACTCCAAAACAAGCGCCACCTCATTGATGGTAAAAACATCGTCGGTATTGACCTGGCTAAATTCAAGCACCAGGCTGCCGTTATCGACCCTGCTGGTAACCTGATCGGCAAATCCTTCATTATGGAAGCAGAACTGCACTTGACCAAGTGCGGGTGCCCCATTTTTTATGCCTTTTAACTCTTTCAGTAATCTTAAAATACGTTGCTTTAATTTTCCAGACTCAGGTCGGAATTTCTACAACCTATGACAGTAACTTTTTATAGCACGCTTCTCGATTAGAATTTGACTCAAAGATTACTACTGACAAAACTCCTTTATCATATCATAGGCTTCACCTTCGCCAAGCTCACCAGCTTTACTCAAATCTAAACATGCACCATATTTATCGCCGAGTTGCAACTTTGCAAAAGCACGACCGATATAAGCTTCAGCATAATTAGGATTAATCTCAATTGCCTTACTGTGATCTAGGATAGCTCCTATGTAGTCTTGTAAATAAAATTTGGCATTACCTCGATAATAATAAGCTTTAGTGTAATTAGGATTAATCTGAATTGCTTTATTGTAATCTTGGATGGCTCCTCTATAATCACCACTTAAAAGAGCTTTGTCAACACCACGATTATTATAAGCTTCGGCATAATTAGGATTAATCTCAATTGCCTTATTGAAATCTTGAATGGCTTCTGTGTAAACGTAACCCTCCACATGGTGTTTAGCAAGCCCACGATTATTATAAGCTTCAGCATAATCAGGATTAATCTGAATTGCCTTATTGAAATCTTTAATAGCCTCTCTGTAATCCCCTGAGGCAAATTTGGAATAACCAAGCTTATAATAAATCTCAGCATCATTAGGATTAATCTTTTTATTCCTATCTTGGATAGCTCCTCTATAGTCCTCTAAATCATATTTAGCATAACTACGACCATTGGAAGCAGAACAGTTACTATA
>DTPJ01000558.1 GCA_011334435.1 Candidatus Poribacteria bacterium
AAGGGAACATTATAATCTTGACTAAGTAACATCCCAGCATAACCATCCGGCAGAGCCATATGGGCATGAATCAAGTCGAAGGGAAAAAGATTGTGGAGCTCCCTAACTAATTTTTTAACTCCGTAATACATACGATAGCCAGAAGATGACATGAACAGGGCTTTCGGAAAACTCAAATATCTAGGATGAAAGACTTCAATACTATCGTATACTGTACGCTCAGGGACATCAGAATAAGCTTTCCACTTGCTATTTATATATTTAACAGGGAAAGGTGTCCAAGCAATAGGCGAGATAACTTTAATATCATATCCCTGATTTAATAACTCTTTGGTTTGCTTATAAACTACTATTCCATTAAGTTTGTCATATGGGACAGGCCACATATGAGAAATAGTAAGAATTTTTATCTTCATACTTGATGCACCCTCCTTGCAAATTTCCCTTGCGAATAAATTAATCCTAAATAGAGCATAAAAATTGGCATCAATTGCAACGAGTGATAGACTGCTGCAAAAGTCATATAAACAGCATAAGCTGGAAAGATGGCTTGTAACCCTATAGCTATAGCCTTAGTATAATTGCTTGAGTTCTCTTTCACAATTTGAGAAAGATATGAGTATATTTTTGTGAACCAAATAAGGAAAATAGTTAATCCTATAATACCATAACGTCTAAGCAAGAGTATCCATTCGTTATCCACAATCGTTGTCATAGTTGCCTTACCAGCCCCCCATCCCAATAAAGGAGATTGCTTCCAGATTTCTAGATTATAATTCCACATTAATAGTCGGACCTGAAAACTTGTGTCAGTTGTGGGAGATAAAACACTTTCAATTCGGAAAAATAATGTAGAAGGAGATAGTTTGATTAAAATAAAAACAATGATGAGTAAGATAGGAATGATTGCAAAAACAAGACGAAGTATCCCTTTAAAGCGGAAGTACATAGGATATTTAAAAAACAAGATAAAAGCGCTGGCTACAATTAATCCTATGAGACCTGAACGTGACAGTGTGAGTATAACAGAAAAGCTAAAAACGATAAATCCTAGCCATGAAAATAACCTCTCATTTTTATCTTCCAACCATAGAGCACCTGCCAACGCTAAGGAAGCAGCTAAAACCATGAGAGCAGCAAATTCATTAGGATTTCCTGTAGTTCCTACAATCCTATGTCCCCACGATAAAAGACCAATAGTCTGTGTAGGAGCATAATAAGAAATAATAGCTGAGGAATTGATATTGAATATATTCCAGTATTGCGCAAATCCAAAAATAGCTGAAACCGAAAAGATCATAAGCGAAATAAGATAATATCTCTTCAAGTCAATCAGTGATATCTCTAAATTGGCTATTAATGCAAAGATTAAAAAATATTCAAGCAATTTACCGAACTCCCAGAAATCAGAGACAACTGGATAATAAACCTTAACTAACGTAGCATAAACTATTGAGGCCAAAATTGTTATTCCAAAAACAAAAAACCATTTATAGACAGGGTTCCATTTTAATTTTATTCTTCCTCCAGTCGAAAGGGACCCTAGTAGAAAGAGTAGCCATGCAACAAGTACAAGGATCAGTTCGAGTCGTATAGCTGGCATCTGTAAAGGCATTCCAATCGGAGGAAGAATAACCGATGCAATCATCAGTGGTGTTATAACTCTTTTAATAACAAGCTTACCATTTCTGAAAAAAATACATATAGTTATTACTATAACCCCAACAATAACTATAAATGCTAGTACCAAAAACAAGCTCTGCATATACATTTTAATATCTATGGTACTAAGTCTATAAATCGCTTATTATTGGTTGTTAGATACTCCGACAAAATAAGTGTAGCCTCGACTATGTCCTTTACATTACTAACTCTAATGATCTCCTCCCTATTTATCATAAGGATAGTCCGAGTTCTATTTATAACTCGCTTAAATATCCTCCACATTGGACCAACCAGAAGAGAATAACAAAACTGAAATGTCCCTTCTAATTGGCTTTTATTTGTCATTCGGAAAGCCTTATACATATCATGCAGGATAATACTTTTATATTCTGGATGGGCAACAATACAATTTGCAGCAAGAAGAGGCAAATTAAAATCTTGTAAAAGGTCGTCTCGCCCCAATACTTTGAGTGCTGTTACTGTTGTCTCTGCCCAGATAGTTTCAACACTATAGAAACGAGGAATAATTTCTGCCCATTTATAGGCACCCCTATACTTAAAATGAGGCGCATCCTCAAGGTGGCCTACATGTTCTCCTCGCATACTTGCTCCAGCGCCACTCAATTTGCAAGTTCCAGATATAGTTAATGGATAGTCAATAGAAACTACATTCTTTGCAAAGGAGGCGACAGCAATGGCAGCAAAAACATCAGGGGATAATCCTCCAAAAAAAGTACCTATCTTCTCGTAAACTTTGTTAAGTACGTCACGCTTTACAATACCATGATAAAGCTTAGGAATATCCGTTTCCAAATATTTACCCCCATTTCGGACGACCCTTCTTATTTCTATTTCAGGGTTAACATTGGTAATCTTCCCGGAGAACGGGCTAATCGAAAGAAAACCATTTGATGGTATCTTCGTAAAAAGTATAGAAGGTAC
>DTPJ01000149.1 GCA_011334435.1 Candidatus Poribacteria bacterium
ATGGTCCTGTAATACTGCGAGCCCCTTCATAGGTCATATCAGCGAAAAGACTGACAATCCCAACTAAAACTATGAATTTCATAGCGGTCTTTTTGGAAATATCATTTTTTGCCTGATCTTTCATTTTAGCTTATCCTTTCAAAACGATAGGTAGCAAGACCTGTTGAATATTTTCAAAGTCCTGTCTAATTTTTGCCAATTCCTGTATTTTTTCATTGATTTCTTCTTCAAGGATAGAAACCTCCTCTGCTGTTTTCTTCTTTGCATCTTGGGCTGATTGAAGTAAGGAATCAATGTTTTTAATTATTATATCTACGGATTGATTAAGGGCATACTTGTAATCCTTTACAGTTTTCTCAATGCGATTTATGAAATCATAACGGAGACGACCGCAATGCTGATCAACAAGTATTTCTGCACGTCTGCATATTTTCTTAAAAATTAGCTTATGAGCTAATCCTTTGGGAAGCATATTAGTTATAAAATCAATCGTCATACTCAGAGTATCCAATGGCTCATATAATCTAAACCAAAAACTTGTCTCTATGGATAAAGATTCTTTGGCGATAAGGACATCCATAGGGATATTAAATAATTCTGATGAAAATGTCAATATATGTTCGGTTATCTCATTAACTCGCAAAGTAAATCTCTGTAAGATTTTTTCAAGATGTGTCCTTATGACCTTATCTTCATGACTACGCCACTGATTGAATATATCTTTGATCTGTGAAGTTAAATAATCATCTAATGATCTCGCAAATTCCTTGTTGCTCTCCTTTTGATGTGCTTTATATAACTCTTTCATATCATTAATAAGCCATGTTGTCTTCTCTCGCTTCAGATTTTCTAAATCTACCTCTAATACTTGCTTGATCAGTGTTTGCACTTCACCATTAAGCAAATATTCATTATCTATGCGATCACGATTGACCTTTGAAAACATATCTGTCAACGCTTTTCTTTTCTCTTCTAATTCATTCAAAGGGGTATGAAGTGATCTCTGTTTAAGCTGTGTGAATAACGTTTCTTGTGATATAACAGTCAAGGTTCTGTTGATCGCAGTATTCAACAGGACATTGCCTTTCTCTTTCATAAGGAATTCTTCTAATGTGCTTTCAAAAGATAATAGACCACTTTCGTTTAATTTTTCTTGATCATTTTGCATTTTTCCCAAAAGGGCATCTCTGGCAGAAAGAGGAAAAATGGTTACATCGTTTAGACCAACCTCTTTTTCTATGATTTTCTTTGTATATTTAAGGGATTCTTCCCAGTCTTGATCATTTGCTATATCTATTTTGTTCAATATAAAAAATATCTTGGATATATCTTTTTTCAGATCGTTAAGGAAGTCAAATTCTGCCTGTGTGATCGGCGGATCAACGCTTATGAGAAATATCGCCGCATCTGCGTTTGGCAAATATTGATATGTCACTTCTGTATTATGTCCGTGTATAGAAGCGATGCCCGGTGTATCAACGATTTGCACTCCATTTTGTAAGTATGAAGAGGGATAAAAAATTTCTGCGTGATGGACTCCTTTTTCATTTTTGGGATTGTATTTTTCAGTGATATAAAGCGGTAACTCGTCTAATTGAATATCCTTTGCTTTATTATCACTAAAGAATATCCTAATCTTTAAGGATTCGCCATATTTTATGATAGTGATGATAGATGTAAGCGGAATTATAGCAGTTGGAAGTAAGTCCTGTCCTAATAATGCGTTTATAAATGTAGTTTTGCCACGTTTGAATTGACCCATAACTACAAGATTAAAGCGATTTTCAAAAAGTTTCTGACAAGATGATTCTAACAAATCTCTATGATGATCGTTAGTGACAATTCTTTCTGTTCTTGAGATAAGTTTAATGATCTCATCTTTCATTTTTGAATAATCATCTAAATTCATATATATAAAACCTGCCTTTTTGTAAATACGTTAGACGAGTTTTAGGGCATCTGTCAATTCTTTTATGATCTGATCAATAATATCTGTTATATATGCCCGTTCTTCTGGGTCTAACTTACCAAATTTTCTCTCAAAGACCTTCGGATGGACATCTGAGACGGTTTCTTGTAGTTGACGCAATAGAATAGAAGTCCACATAATAGTCGCTGACACAGGTTCTTTTTTTGTCATATTATCTAATTCATTAACAGCGTATCTTTTTACTAATTGTTCAAATAGTTCAGAAACTTTTTTCAGATAATCCATTATAGCATCTTGTAAATTTTTTGGTAATGGTGTTAATGAAGCACTTACTCCTGTGGGAGAACGTCCTTCACATATAGTATTGCTGATCTCTTTTATCTGTTTTTGAAGCGTAAGATAACTAGATACTAAATGATTTTTATGTTTGAAATCCATCTTACTTCCTTTTGTATTAGGTCATAATATCGTTTTCCAATTGAAAAACATCATTAATAATGTCGTTCTGAACGAAGTGAAGAATCTTCTTTTCGCTCAAAATGACTTAATTGAATTAAGAAATGATATAACTAACTTTCGCCATAAATAAAAAACCCCTACCAAAAATCGTCTTGGTAGGGGCAAACGAAAACCCCTACCATGATATAACATGAATAGGGGTTATCAA
>DTPJ01000550.1 GCA_011334435.1 Candidatus Poribacteria bacterium
ACCGTTTTTAATCCTAGAGCCAGTGAAAACCCAGTCTATATGTGGCATAGACGATTGCTTAGGTCTATCGTAGATCAAATCTTCTGCCCGATGTCGCTTGACTTCTGTTCCACTATTCCATTCGATCCATATCTGAACTTTATCACCTTTAGGAGTCAGGGGATCACCCTGAAAGCGAACCCCTCCTCCAAATTCTAAACCCAATAAAATCAGGGCAGTTTGCAGATGTATCGGCTCTACATCCATAACTAAAAGGCTTTCATGCACTTTGCCGATCTTTGTGCATGCCAACAACTCAATTATTCCCGCGGTCATATTAACCTTGCCATATAAAGTTATAACCTTTTTGTTCAGGTCTATGTCAACTTTGCCAAGTCTATAAACTCCATCGCTTATCTGGACTATGCCCGGAATAGCAGGAGTTGTTTTCCCTCCAACAAATATCTGTCCAAAGACTACATTATTATCTTTACTTGCTTCATCTATTGCGTTAGAAGGGTCAATAACGACATAAATCTTATGTTCTCCTGCCCCTTTTGCATCCCATGCTACCGATAACTCTTTGGTTTCATTTCCTAATAGTGAAGATATAGTTTGGACTGTGCCTATGGGAACTCCTGCACTTTTCGGGTCTCCATCATAAAATGCGACTTTAACATTTTCAATAGGATTATTTGTCATATTAGCGATTGATGTTTTTATGGTTATCTGTTCGCCTTCTACTGGATCGGATTTTGAGAATATTATGCTTTGTTTGCCGAAGCCTAAGTCAACTTTGGCAGGCTGTGGCATAGCTTTTATTAGGAACATAATCGCAAACGCTGTCGTCATAATATCGCCTCTGTTAGAAGCCCAATCTGAAAGGTCTTGGACAACAGCACCTAACCCTGTGGCAGATATTGGAGTGTCTGCGATCCAACTGCCATCGGGCATCTGTTTACTGACAAGAAAGCTAGCCATCTCATGATACCAATCATGTCCGCCGATAGTGTCTTGTTTAGGAGGCATATCCATAGCCCTTTGGAGAGAAAGCATATAATAATAATGCCAATAGAATGATCCGGGGTTTCTTGTGATGGAATAATACTTTGTAAGCCAATCAATTCCTCGTTTAGTCGCTTCATTACTTGGTCCTAGTCCAGCAGCTTTCAGTCCCATAACTGCGGTTGCGGTCATACTTCCATAAGAATCAACAGCAAATGGACCCATACCTTCTCCGCTATAATTCCATCCACCATCAGGTCTTTGTAATTTTATAAGCCATGAGACAGCCTTAGTCCAAACTTCGGTTGGAATTTTTACCCCCCACTGTTGAGCTGCATATAGTCCGTAAATTACGTATTGCAGATGTGCTGCATCAGCCACCATACTTCCATATCCCCATCCACCATCGGGCGTTTGGAGTTTAATTAACTGTTCAGTGGCATATTCAACTTCATCCATATATTCCTTTTTATTGCCTGTTGCCGTTAATGCAAGTATGAAGACTGCGTAATCATAAGAGTCTGACCATTCTTTCCACGGTGCAGGAGTTTTATTGAATAGATGATCTATTCCCTTTTGCACTGCGGGGTCGGATTCGCCAACACCTGCAAATAGAAGAGCTGAAACACAAAGAGCAGTCAATCCTGGACCGATTTCGGGCATCCATCCGCCTGGCATTTTCTCATCAACGGCGCGCGTAGGTTCTATTCCTTTAAGGCTTGCTCCGCAGATCACACATTTTCCATAACCAATAGCAGAATATAGAAAATTATCATGGTTATTTGGGCATACTACATAAAATTCGCCCTGCTGAGACCTCAGCCAATCTAATCCTTTCTTTATGGATTCTTTGATCTGTTCGTCAGTAACTTTTGGACCTGTCCAAGTCTTTGCTTTTATGCTTTTTATGTATAAATTATTATTTTCGTTACTCTCTTTTATCAGATTATCAGGATCAGCGATGATAAATATACGTGATTCACCAGCAGGAGGTCGCCATCTAACCTGAACTTTGGCTGACGCACCAGATTTTAGACCGAAAACAGCCGCATCAGAGCCTATTTGTAATCCGCCTTCTTTTGGATCGCCCTCAACAAAACGCACCTCTACATCATCTTTTATGTCTGCTGTGCCTTTGTTTATCACATTTGCATATATCGTTACCCCATCACCCTCTGTTGGAGAAGGATCTGAGAAAACTATGCTTTTTGGATCAATGATCAAATCGGGCATAGGCACAGATTGCTTTGTGGTAGTTGATGTGGTCTTTTGTTTTGACGCCTGCGAAAAAGCGGACAAAGGAATAAAAACTAATATTAGGATGATTATAATGATTGTCCAATTGATTTTTTTCATTAATGTTTGCCTCCGAAATAATCAAAAGTTTCTAATTGTTGACCAAGTGGTTACAAGTTTATTAACAAAAGATACGGATAATGTAATTCCCAGACTTTTTGTCATCAAGGATTTAATATCAGCTTGTGAGAGTGACAACTCCCCACCTTACTTATGTTAAACAATATAAATGCTAAAAAAATTCTGAATTGAAAAATGTCTCAATACATTCTAACAAATATAGATAATTGACATCAATAGAAATTTTGGA
>DTPJ01000728.1 GCA_011334435.1 Candidatus Poribacteria bacterium
AAGGACATGAGATCGGCAATCACACCATATCGCATACATGTTCCCGTGCATTATCTCCTAATAGAATTGAGAGATGCCTTGAAAATATGACATTAGCAGATATAGAAGCAGATATAGTTGAGGCATCGCGTCGCATTCGTTTATTACTTCCCGAACAAGAGACGTTTACATTTTGTTATCCCTGTTATAATAATCATGTTGGTTATGGTCTAAATAGACAAAGTTATGTTCCAATAGTCGCAAAATATTTCCCTGCTGGCAGAGGGATCGGAGAGTTTCCGTTTGGGAATTATCCTGCTACCTGCGATCTTCATTATCTATGGTCGTGGCCTATAGAAGGCAGATCAGGCATTGAACTTGTCGGTTTAGCTGAGCGAACTGCGACCTATAATCAATGGGGCATTATGACTATTCATGGGATTGATGACGGCGGTAATCTTTCGTTGTCTATGATGGCGTTTCGTGAGTTGTGCGATTTTCTTAACCGTAACAGGAACAGAATTTGGGTTGCCCCAGTCATTGAGGTTGCTAATAAGATCATCAGTTGGAGGAAAAAAGTCGGAATCTTGGATTGATAACGCCTTTAACTTTCTTCATTAAGAGAGAATTCCTTATAAATTTCTCTTCAGAAAAGATAATTAAAGTCTCATCTTAAAAAAGATCATTAAAATCTTTCTTTGGAAATGAAAAGCTTAAAAAGGTTTCCCTAATGAGAAGTGAAGAGCCTCTAACAAATTGAAGTGTCTTTCTTGAGATTTTTCGCTTCGCTCAAAATGACATTTACATGTCACCCTGAACGAAGTGAAGGGTCTCTAACAATACTTATATATCTGAACATCAGGAATGAATGTAATTCAAAATCAAGGCAAGGATAATTTAGCCACAGAATAGCTCGGAAAATAAACACTGAACACAAGATACTGAACAAGAATAAATCACCGCCGATTACAGATCACTGATTACTGATCACTTTTTCTTGTGTTTCTGTGGCTGATAATCTTTTACCTAAAATTTGAATTGAACTGATCAGGAATTTCTGTGTTGATTGTAGATGTTTTGTGATGTATAATACGTAAATAGATTATGGTAAATGTTAATAGTATAAATTAATTCAGCTTAATATCTTTATATAAGCCAAAGAAGAGAGGCGATCAAGATGTCAGATAAAATAACCAGACGAGATTTCATAAAAAGCATGGCAGTAACTACCGCAGGAATATATGGGTTACAATTGCTTGATGATAATATAGCTTTTGCTCAGACAGGTAATATTATCGCTGTTGCACAAGGACCATTAGAAAAAGGGGCGGATCGCGAAGCCATAAAGAAAACTACTAAACAGGCAATAATGGCACTTGGTGGTATGAGTAAATTTGTCTCCAAAGGTTCAAAAGTCCTTATAAAGCCTAATATCGCTTGGAATAGAACCCCTGAACAAGCGGCAAATACCAATCCTTTTGTTGTAGAAGCTGTTGTTGAGATGTGCTTAGAAGCTGGCGCAAAGAAAGTTACAGTCCTTGATTACACGATCAATCCTGCACAGGTAACTTATGACAGAAGTGGTATAAAATCTGCTATTGAAAAAACCAAGGCATCATTAGAATTTGTTGACGACCGAAAATTCAAAGAAAAGTCCATACCTAATGGTCAGATTTTAAAATCTTGGATAATATATCAAGATGCCTTAGATGCTGATGTATTCATAAATCTTCCTATCGCTAAACATCATTCTTTAACAAAATTATCGTTAGGAATCAAAAATTATATGGGATTGATAAAAAGCAGGGAAGAGATACATACAAGGATAGATCAAAAATTAGCTGACCTTGCTACCGTTATCAAACCTCATTTAACTATAATGGACGCATATCGCGTATTGACCGCAAATGGTCCTAATGGTGGCACACCAAAAGACGTTAAATTGATCGGACAAGTCATCGCTGGTGTTGATCGTGTTGCGGTAGATGCTTATACTGCTACTTTGTTTGGGCTAAAAGGCGATCAAATCGGCTATATAAAAGCGTCTAACACTATGGGACTTGGCGAGATAAACCTCAGTAAAGTTAAAATTCAGAATGTAAAAGTTGCTTGAGAAGGTATGATTAAAAATGTATCAGACACTTGAAATAAGCGAAATCGGACAACCTACGAAGGAAATATTAAGTCTATTTCCAAGACAGGGAGAATGGACAGAAGAGGATTATTTCCGTCTGCCAGAAACCAATAAAATAATAGAATTGTCGGAAGGGAGGCTAATCATTACACCATCACCGTCAACACAACATCAATTGATTTTAAGCAATCTTTTCCTGATGATTGGAAATTACATCTTGCTTAACAACCTTGGTAAACTTTTTACTTCACCTACGGATGTTAGATTAAAAGAGGGGAACATAAGACAACCAGATATATCCTTTATAAGCAACAAACACCAAGATAGG
The DNA here is from genome assembly GCA_011334435.1 of Candidatus Poribacteria bacterium. GTDB lineage: Bacteria > Poribacteria > DTPJ01 > DTPJ01 > DTPJ01 > DTPJ01. The sequence goes on from DTPJ01000728.1 coordinate 2,442, forward strand.
ATAACAGAGAAGTATCTTGGTGTGCCTGATCTCGTAGTAGAGATATTGTCTGAAAGCACAATAGATACCGATAGAAAAGATAAATTCTATGAATACGAAAAAGCTGGCGTTTTAGAATATTGGATAGTTGACCCTGATGCAAAG
>DTPJ01000220.1 GCA_011334435.1 Candidatus Poribacteria bacterium
CATAATTATAATTAATGATATTGGTTTGAATCAAATTGTGCAATGGAGGATTATGTGTTGTTATGAACTTAATACACGAGTCATTTTTAAGTTGGCTACATCATCAAAGGTATCACGAGAGATTAAGCAATTATGCTGTATATGACGCATATTACAATGGAGATCATGTTGTAAATATACCACCAAAAGTGAAAGCGGCACTTGAGTCAGAATTGGGGACAGTGGATAACTATTGCAGAGTTGTTGTTGATTCTGTGGCAGAATACATATGTTCGGGTGATATAGGAATAGAAGTCAGGCATGATGGAACAAATCAAGCAGAAGCAGATAAAGCTGAGAGATTACTTTATGATGTGTATGAATCCAATGGTTTACTTTTTGAGGAGATGCTGAAGATTATAACTATAATGAGTAAGAAGGGCGATGTTTTCCTTAAACTTTATATTGACAATGGTCAGATAAAGATAAGGATTTTGCGTCCCGAGATTTGTTTTCCGAGATATAGGTCTGATGACTATAAAGAGATGCTTTATTGTGCAATCCAATGGTTTGATGAGGATGAGATGTCCGATGGGAAGCGATGGAAGGCACAAGTTTTTTATCCTGATATAGTAGAATATTACGAGCTTTTAGATGATACAGGGGCAAATATTTATTTTCAGCACTCACAAAAAAGTGAATGGAAACTTGTTGATGTTCAAGAAAATGTATTAGGATTTATTCCTATAATTCATATAAAGAACACATTAGATGATTTAGAGTTTGGGGTTAGCGATCTCCAAGTAATGATAGACCTTCAAGACGCCTTAAATAAAGTTATTACAGATATGCTTTTAACTATGGACAATCAAGCATTTCAAAGGATCGTCATATTTGGTAGTCAAACGCCGAAGGGACACAAAATCAATATGGAACCCGGAAGTATTATAGAAGTGCCAAATGAGAATGGTAGCCTTCAAGTAATAAATTCTGCTGACATAGCTCCTTTTATACAGGCAATGGATAAAATTGTGGATCAAATTTGCACAGTTACAAGCATACCAAAAGCGGCTTTTGCCAAATCTGATGGAGGAGCAATAAGTGGATATGCTTTGAGGCTATATTATTATCCACTTGAACGTAAGTGCAAGAGAAAAGAGATTATTTTGAAAAATCGCCTTAGTGAATTAAATAAGATGATATTCAAGGCTTATGAATTAATGGGTGCAGGTGATTTTACGAACTTTAAGACAAGAATACGTTTTAGTGGTGGATTACCAATTGACGAGCAATTACAAATGCAGGTGCATGAAATGGAGTTGCGAAACAAGATCAAATCAAGAAGAAGGATCATGGAAGAAAGAGGCATTGAAGATATAGAGTCTGAGATGAGGCAAATTGAAATAGAGTCAAGGAGTAGCGAGCAACAAATAGTGATCGGTGAACAGTGATCAATAGACATTTAAGAATTGGATAAACAGGAGGTCAAGATGGCTGTAAAGAATTTTGAGCAAGAAGCTCACAGAATAGAGGATGAATCCTCGACCATGTCGGAAGATAACGGGGCAGAAGCCTATTCTACTGATAATAATGCCAAAACAGATAATTTAGAGGATAGAGAAGTAACAGTTCCCATCTCAGAATTAAGGAAAGTTCGATCGGAAGCGGCAAAGTATAGAAAGGAATTGCAATCACTTAAAGCAAAAATGGAGGAAGAGAAGAAAAATCTTGAGCTTTCCAAGATAGAAGAGACAGAGAAGTTAAGGTCAATGGCAGTAAAAGCTGAGGCAGAGGCAAATGCTCTCAGAAATCATGTAGGGCGAATAACCAAGGAGTCGGCGATCATAAATGCGGCAAGTGCATTGGGGTTCTATAATCCAAAGGATGCAATTTCATTAATTGAGATGGATCAGATAGAAGTAGATGACAAAGGCAACATTGATGAGGAGAAAGTATTTGAGATAGTAAAGTCACTTGGAGAATCTAAGCCGTATTTAAGAAAGGAACTGAGCAAAGCATTCTATGGTCCGACAAATCCTGCTCCAAGGCAGGGGAATTGGCCGAAACCGAGGCTTACAAATGCGAACCAGATTGAGCAGTTCAAGCAGCAATCAAGAGAACTGACAAGGCAAGGTAGAATTGTAGAAGCGACGAAGTTATTCAATATGGCATGGGAAATGGAACATGGATTGAAGAGCAAAAGCGAAGGTTAAAAAGAAACTTTCAATTTGATTTTGTAATGATTTTGGAGGATAAATAGAAATGGCAGTAATCACTGAATTAATGCAAACATACGATCAATCAGTCACAGCAGATATTTGGGTAGCAGAGGGAATTCATAGTATTTCACCATCGGATACACCTTTGCAATTGCTTTTGCCAAAGGTGCAAGTATCTGAGATTAAAGCAGAATGGATAGAAGATGAACTGATACCTCAGAAGAGCAGTTTAGCAGCGGATATAACAAGCACAACAGCAACATCAATTACATTAGTGGCGGGAGATGCGGGAGAGAAACTTCCACCTGATGTAAATACCTATAATACAGTTATCAGGGTTGATCAAGAATATATGTTAGTTACAGCAGTATCAGGCGACGTTTGCAC
>DTPJ01000271.1 GCA_011334435.1 Candidatus Poribacteria bacterium
GATAAAAGCGGTTATTTAGATTATCTTAACAAATTATTGCCTATGGTTAAATCTGGTGGGCTTATCATTGCCCATAACATGCGATCTCCTGCACCAGACCCTGCATATATCAAAGCTATCACTACAAACCCTGATTTAGAGACTATTTTTCTGAATATGCAATCTGCTGGCGTCGGGGTAACACTTAAAAAACGCGGGTAATGTATTTCCTTTTTTAGTCAATCTATAAGTGGTTTTCGCTATGGATTCCTGATACAGTTTACCCTAAGCGAAAACTGGGACAGGAATTACATCCCTTCGCTAAGGTTCTCTTGAAATTTTCCTCAATGGTTTGTATCATTCTATCGTGATTAACTTTATTTGTTTATTCTTTTTCATGGCATACCTCATTGTATTTTCATTTTAATAAACACAGAGATACAGAAAATACTTATAAAGGTATGCCATTTTTTTGCTTATTTTTCAAGAGTTTCTTATACCATTTCTTAATTCAATTAAGTCATTTTGAGCGAAAAGAAGATTCTTCACTTCGTTCAGAACGACATTATTAATGATGTTTTTCAATTGGAAAACGATATTACATATTTATCATTCAAACATATATCATTTTTGTATCCTTTAAAAACTGAGGGTGAGTCAGAGAGTTTGATCTTGATTATTCCCATAAATTATTATAAAATCTTTATTTGAGAAAGGTGATGATTTATAATGTCAGAATTTAAACTTGTATCGGACTTTAAACCAAGCGGTGATCAACCCAAAGCAATTGAGCAACTTACTGAGGGCATTAGATCGGGATACAAATATCAAACTTTGCTTGGTATAACTGGGTCTGGAAAAACGTTCACAATGGCTAATGTGATAGCTAATGTCCAAAAACCAACATTAGTTATATCACACAATAAAACTCTCGCAGCACAGTTATATAGCGAATTTAAGGAATTTTTTCCTAATAACGCAGTCCATTACTTCGTCAGTTTTTATGATTATTATCAACCAGAGGCTTATATACCGCAGACAGATACATATATAGAGAAAGATGTCGTTACAAATGAGGAGATCAATAGACTGAGATTAGCATCAACAAGTGCATTGATGTCAAGACGTGATGTGATAATCGTTGCGAGTGTCTCTTGTATATATAATCTTGGTTCACCAGAAGAATATGAAGGCAAAGCTATAAGGCTGAAATTAGGCGATCGGGTCAAGCGAAATAGCTTGCTTCGTTCCCTTGTTGACATAAGATATGAACGCACTAATGCTGATCTGATGAGGGGAGTTTTCCGCGCTAGAGGTGATGTTATAGAGGTTTTCCCATCTTATATGGATAACGCTTATAGAATAGAGCTTTTTGGCGATGAAATAGATAAAATTACGGAGATAAACACATTAACAGGCGAAATAATAGACAAACCTGAGGAGATATTCATATTTCCCGCAAGGCATTTTATGACTTCTGACGAAAAAATAGAATCTGCACTGATAAACATTGAAAAGGAACTTCAAGAACGTATAGAATATTTTAACAGCAGAAATAAGCTATTAGAAGCTCAACGGATTGAGATGAGAACCAGATTTGATCTTGAAATGATCCGTGAGATCGGGTTTTGTAATGGCATTGAAAATTATTCAAGACATCTTGCTGGTCTTGAACCGGGCAGTCCACCATATACTCTCATCGGATACTTTCCAGAGGATTATCTTATGTTCATTGACGAGTCGCATGTCACTATCCCGCAGATACGAGGCATGTATTACGGCGATCGATCGCGAAAAGAGACACTCGTTGAGTATGGGTTTAGGCTTCCCTCTGCATTGGATAACCGTCCATTAAGATATGATGAATTCCTTGAACGTATCAACCAAGTGATCTTTGTATCTGCAACTCCCGATGAGTATGAGATCGGCATAAGCCAGCAGGTTGTTGAACAAATTGTCAGACCTACGGGACTTGTTGATCCTCAGATAATCGTCAGACCTTTGCAGGGGCAGGTTGACGACCTTATTGCCGAGATCAGAAAGCGTGTTGAAAGAAATCAGCGTGTCCTTGTGACTACCTTGACTAAACGTATGGCTGAGGATTTAGCAGAGTATCTGACTGAAATGGGTATAAAAGCCCGATATATGCACTCCGAAATACATACTATTGATAGAGCGGATATACTCAAAGAGCTTAGAGAGGCGAAATTTGATGTCCTTGTCGGCATAAACTTGCTTAGAGAAGGTCTTGACCTGCCAGAGGTCTCTTTGGTGGCTATACTCAATGCGGATAGTCAAGGATTTTTACGTTCTTCTACTGCGATGATCCAAATATCAGGCAGAGCAGCGAGAAATGTTGATGGTGCTGTGATCATGTATGCAGATGAGATCACACCTGCTATGGACAAAGTTATTAAAGAGACAGAGAGACGACGTTCCGCACAATTGGAATACAACCGCATTCATAATATAACGCCAGCGACTATTGAAAAAGCTATAAGAGACCTCATAGAAAGCTCTCATAAAGAAGATGGTAAAAAGGAAGAAGAATCAAGCGGAATAGAAACTTTGATGTCAAAAGATGACATAATGCGGATAATTGC
>DTPJ01000634.1 GCA_011334435.1 Candidatus Poribacteria bacterium
AAGAACGCAAGGCGAATGGCATTATCCGTGGTGCGAAAAAGTGCAAGCAGATTGGATGGAGTGGTTTTATACAATGGCTTATGCCCGCGAGGAGATAAAAGCGATAACTTGGTGGGATTTTAAAGACCCAGCGTTCATTCCTACAAGTGGATTCTTAAACGAAGACGAAATCCCGAGAGAGATATATTTCCGATTGCTTACACTTAGAAACAAATTGTGAGTTTTCTCTATTCGCTCAAATGATATATTAAAAAGACATATAATTTCTAAAATTTGCTAAAGGGGATATTTGTATGATCAAGGTTATTGTTATTGGTGCTGGTGGACGAATGGGAAGGATGCTCGTTACTGGCATTGCAAATGATAAAGACTTAGAACTTGTCGGTGCTGTTGAAGCGCCAAGTGTGCCTTTCATAGGCAAAGACGCTGGCGAACTCGCAGGAATTGCTAAAATCGGTGTAGAAATAACTGGCGATTCACATTTGTCAGAACTATTTAAAAAAGCTGATGTAGCTATCAACTTCATCACCCCAAAAGAAGCTGTTATTAAACATTTGCAAGTAGCTGTTGAAAATAAAAAGCCGATGGTAATTGGGACAACAGGCTTTAACGCAGACGAGATGATAAAAATTAAAGAGCTTGCGGGAAATATACCATGTGTAATGGCTCCTAACATGAGTATCGGCATTAACGTTATGCTAAAAGTCATCAGAGATATGGCAAAAGTGTTAGGTGATGACTATGACGTAGAAGTTATAGAGATACATCATCACTTCAAAAAAGATTCACCAAGCGGAACTGCTGATCGCATAGCCAGAGTTTTAGCAGAATCATTAAACCGAGATTTAGATGAGGTCGGCATTTATGGACGTAAAGGCATAATCGGGGAAAGAACTGTTGAAGAGATCGGCATCCACGCAGTCCGAGCAGGCGATATTGTCGGCGATCATATAGTCCTATTCGGTGGGATCGGTGAACGCATTGAAATTATTCACAGAGCGCAAAGCAGGGATCCTTATGTTAAGGGAGCACTCCGAGCTGCCAAATGGGTCGTTAATGCGTCAAACGGTCTCCATGACATATCGGAAGTGCTTGGACTTCAATAAAGGCGGCTAATTGTGCCTCTAATTATGCCCAACGAGTTCCCTTAAACAGAAAAGCACCCTCTTCTTGTGTGCCTGTTAATATCTGAATAAGCCTATAAATATGTGCTTCAATCGCATCAGTGTTGATATTTGATACAGCTTCAAAGCTTGAGAATGACTTTGTCAATGCTTGCACAGCTTTTACTACGCCAGAGCCTTTTTGGACAGCAGAAACAACCGCATTGAGTTCATCGCTTTGTGGTTGATTTAATTCTGCTTTTATTTTGGCAATTATCGGGTCGCTATGATATATTTCTACTTTTTTCTCTAACATCTTCCAATACATGACAGAATGTTTGAGAAAAGTTTTCATACCTTCGGCAGTTGTTGTTGTGCGTATTGGTCTGCAATCAAATTCAATTATGCCGTCCCAGTTGCGTTCATGCAAAGTATTACAGATCATAAAATCTGCGACTAATGAGCTACCAACTCCGGGAGGAAGATCACAGTCCATTCTAGCAGGTATTTGACCGCCAAAGTGGATAAATGGTGCTAACATACCTTCTTCAAGTAATTGACCAAGTTCAACTACTGGATCAAGCCCAAGCATAGCGACATGCTGAGGATATTCTGGATTAATCAAAACTCTTCCGTTATATTTAGGGTCTGGAAAGAATTTTCGTATAGCTGACGAAGCAGATGCACCTGTTCCTGCGAAGAGAGCTAAAAGTCTTGGTTCATAGACCTTGGTTTCTATTGTGACTTTGTAGTCATAGCCTTTTTCTATCGCATAATCTACGCAGGCTTTGATACCTTCCATGTATCTTTTTAGCCCAAGTCCCATATCTTGTTCATAAGCCCCGTCTGAACCTTCTCTGCCTCCCCAGAAGATCATATTTTTACATCCCATCTGATTGGCAATATCCATTGAACGACAGGCTTTAACAATTGCAGATTCTCTGACTTGTGGGAATGGAGATGAGAAAGCACCAGAACGAAAACATGAATTGGAGAATAGATTTGTCGTAAAATTATAAACCGATAGACCATATTTTTTGACTAATTCTATTGTCTCATTGACTTTTTGATCAATATCTTTAGACGATGCGTCATCATCCCATAAATCCCTATCGTGGAAACTGACATATTTGATCCCTGCCTCTACACAGCCTTCAAGACCGACCTCAATTGGAAGATTACGAGTCGGACCGCCAAACGGGTCTGATCCTCCACTGACTAAGCACCAACCACCTATTGAGAAATCGTAAGGTTTGAACATTTATAGCCTCCTTTTAATTTTTTAATTTACAGACTTTTTAGGATAAATATTAATGTTTAACGGAATAAAATTTCATAAGCATTTAAGGGATTTTGATTAAATAATTGGGTAATCGCTAAGAATGGATTCCTGCTTCCGCAGGAATGACAAACATAGGTAAAACGCCATTCCTGTCTCAGTTCTGCAACGGAAATCCAGAAAAACATTATTG
>DTPJ01000522.1 GCA_011334435.1 Candidatus Poribacteria bacterium
ATTTATGAGTAATGTCATCTTTTATCATATGTATCCATTAATGTTAATAACGAAATATAAGAGAAGGGAAGTATCAGCAAAAGAGAAATCTCGGGATATTATGAAATTCATTAAAAATGTAAGTGATGATTGTTTAGGGGTGCTTCTTATCTCTTATGCTGATCTACAAGCAACGCAAGGACCTCTACGAACCGCAGAAGATATTAAAATTATGGACTATCTCGTCAAAGAGATCAGTGATACCTACTTTATGGAGATCAAGTCGTCAATTCCCGTGCTTGTGACAGGAGATGACATTATAAAAGAATTTGGATTATCGCCTGGTCCTATCATCGGTAAAATCCTTACAAATATTAGAGAAGCTCAACTCAATAAAAAAATAAGCACAAGAGAAGAAGCCATAGATTTTGCGAGAAAATTTGTATCGGAACTTTTTGAATCTGATAAATTATAAACTTTCGCGGAGATTTGGAGATTTTCTTTCCTATCTCTGCTTTAGTTATTCAAATTTTATTGAATGGAGAGTGAAAAAATGCCAATAGTCAGTAATTGGTCAAAATATTATGAAGAAAAACGTATGTCCGCAAGAGATGCTCTTTTAAAGATCCGTAGCGGAAGCCGTGTTTTTTTAAGTCCTGGCTGTGGAGAACCACAATATCTTTTAGATGAATTAGTAAAATTAGGTGGAACAGAAAGGCGTCTAAATGACGTAGAGATCGTCCATATGTTGACGGTCGGTTCTGCACCTCATGCTCAAAAAGCGTATGATAGAAATTTCAGGCATAATTCTCTTTTTGTTGGACCAGGAGTGCGGTCTGCTGTGTCAGAGGGGATAGCAGATTATACTCCGATCTTCCTTTCTCAGATACCGTCGCTTTTCAGAAGTGGTCGTATGCCTTTGGACGTGGCAATTATCCAAGTCACGCCACCCGATAATTATGGATTTTGTTCTCTTGGAGTTTCAGTAGAGGCAGTAAAAGCGGCGGTAGAATCTGCTGATTTTGTAATAGCACAAGTAAACCGTTATATGCCCCGAACACTTGGCAATAGCTTTGTTCACGTTGAAGATATTGATGCAATAGTTGAACATGATGAACCGCTTTTGGAAGTCCCACCTGTTGAACCAGATGATGTAGCTTTGACTATCGCAAAACATATTAATAGGCTTATAGAAAATGGATCAACTTTGCAGGTAGGAATCGGAACTATCCCAAATGCAGTCCTTTATGGGTTACAAAATAAAAGAGACCTTGGGATACATACTGAGCTATTCTCCGATAGCCTAATAGATTTAATAGAATCAGGCGTTGTCAATAATTCAAAAAAGACATTTCATCCCGGAAAAGTGCTTGCTACGTTCTGTATAGGGACGCGTCGCCTTTATGATTATGTTGATAATAATCCTATGTTTGAATTTCATCCTGTTGACTACAACTCATCTCCGATAAACATAGCGAAAAATGAAAAAATGGTTGCAATAAACACCGCTTTACAAGTAGATGTTACAGGTCAGGTATGTGCAGATTCGCTTGGATACAGAATATATAGTGGTATTGGAGGACAAGCGGATTTTATCCGTGGCGCTGCACTTGCCCCGAATGGGAAACCGATAATTGCCCTTCCATCAACCGCTGAAAATGGCACTATCTCTCGTATTGTCCCTCATTTATCCGAAGGGGCAGGCGTAGTGACAACCAGAGGGGATGTGCATTATGTCGTCACAGAATATGGAGTAGCTTATCTACATGGGAAAAGCCTTAGGGAAAGGGCAATTGCCATGATCCAAATTGCCCATCCCAAATTTAGAGAGCAACTATTATCTGCAACGAAAGCCCAAAAATATATATTTGAAGATCAGATCATACCAGAAGGGGCAATATATCCCGTTGAACTTGAACATACTCAAGTCTTTGGAGATATGGAGATATTCATACGTCCTGTCAAAGCAAGCGATGAAAGGCTGTTCCAAGAGTATCTTTATAGACTATCAGAGAGGTCTATATATCTGCGATTTTTCCAGATAAGAAAGGCATTTCCACATGATTTAGCCCAAGAATTAGTTGCGGTTGATTATCAGCAAAATATGGGCATTGTTGGCACTTTGGACTCATCAGATACTTCACCTATTGTCGCTGCTGCACATTGGATGTTAGACTATAATGAAAATATGGCAGAAGTAGCTTTTTCTGTCGCTGACGAATATCAAAGGAGAGGTATTGGAACATACTTGTTGAGGTTACTTATAAGACTTGCTCGTGAGAGAGGCATCCGTGGATTCAGGGCAACTGTTATTGCCTCAAATACTGGGATGATAAGAGTTTTCCAAAAAAGCGGATATGTTCTCCATACTGATTATGATAGTGGATTGGTTTCGCTAATGTTTCGTTTTGATGAACCATCTGAAGCAAAACAAAGTGTTAATAAATCTTAAGTGTGAGATTTTATACTGACCCATTTTTTGTGGTATCAAGTGTAGATGACACAATAAGAATGCTTTACAGCAAGCGGATGCAGATAGAGGAATGTTTTAGGGACATAAAGTCATTGTTTGGATTCAGGAAGTTAGTGA
>DTPJ01000235.1 GCA_011334435.1 Candidatus Poribacteria bacterium
GCTGCTGTCCCTGTTAAAAAGCATTCGTCAGCGACAAAGACCTCATAGCGATTAAAGATGCGTTCCTCAACTTTTATGCCCATATTTCTTGCCAATTCCATTACTGCATCTCTGGTGATACCTTCTAATGCACCAATATAAGTTGGCGGAGTATATAAAGCACCATTTTTGACGATAAATATATTATCGCCAGTGCATTCCACAACATAACCATCTGAATTAAGCATTATGGCTTCTATAACATTGCTATTTTTTGCTTCAATTTTTGCCATAATATTATTGAGATAGTTCAATGACTTTATTCTTGGGTTCAAAGCCTCTGGCACATTTCTTCTTGTTGGCACTGTTATAACAGATAGACCATTTTTATAATATTCGTCATCATATAAAACAATTTTGTCTGTGATTATAAATACAAATCCTTCCTTACAGCATTTGTCTGGGTCTAATCCAAGATCGCCCGGACCTCTGGTGACTACAACTCTAATGTATGCGTCGCGAAGTCCATTTCGCCTAAGAGTCTCCAATATTTTCTCTTTCATTTCCTCAGGGCTTAATGGTATCGTCAGACGAATAACCTTTGCGGAATCATATAATCTTTGTAGATGTTCATCTAATCTGAAAACTCTACCATTATAAGACCTGATCCCCTCAAAAACGCCGTCACCATAAAGCAATCCGTGATCAAACACTGATACCTTTGCTTCTTCCTTTTGCACATACTCTCCATTTAAATAAATAACTAATCCCATTTTTTTCTCCGTAGAAAACCAGCTTGTTGCGGTCTTCCTAATCTCCTTTCAAAATCTCTGCCTTTCCATCAATTAGTCCAATGACCCTGTCTGATCTTTGAGCCAGATTTTCGTTATGTGTTACAATTATAAACGTCTGTTTCATCTCTCGGTTTAGTCTAAAAATCATATCGTGTATTGCCTCTCCCGATTTTCTATCAAGATTTCCAGTAGGTTCGTCTGCTAATATAACTTTTGGATTATTAGCTAAAGCCCTTGCAACAGCTACTCTTTGCTGTTCACCACCAGAAAGCTCAGCAGGTTTATGATGTTCTCTGCCATCTAACCCTACTATTTGAAGCAATCCTTTTGCTATTTTGAAAGACTGTTCTTTATTCATACCAGCTATCAAAGTTGGCATCATAACATTTTCAATTGCGGTAAATTCTGGTAAGAGATGATGAAACTGAAAAATAAATCCTATTTCTCTATTACGAAACCTTGCCAAATCCCTATCGTTGAGTTTGAATACGTCTTGATCTTTATAGAACACTGTCCCACTGGTTGGTCGGTCAAGAGTGCCAAGTAAATTTAGAAGTGTTGTTTTGCCAACTCCTGAAGCTCCAACGATGGTGATAAATTCTCCGACCTCAACCGTTAAATCTATGCCTTTTAATACTTGCAACTCCTCTTTGCCACTAATATATGATTTACGTAATTCAACCGCTTTTAAACAGACATTATCTTCATTAGCCAAATTATTTTCCCTCTGAACCATTTATACCAATCTTAGAAAAGTGATATATTAATTATAACATAAAAAGGAGTTGTCTAAAATCATTCATATCTCAGTGCTTCAACAGGTCTTAGTATAGAAGCTCGCCATGCAGGATAAAGTGTTGCCAACCAACAGATCAGCAATGAAGCAAAATTCACAAACATAACAAAATGCCAATTTATCTCAGCGGGCAATCTGTCAACCTGATAAACGGTGCCGGGAATTTTTATCGGAAGCCAAGTTTCAAGCGACCAACACAAAAAAATACCAAGCAATGTCCCTAAAACAGACCCTATGACACCGATGAAAGTGCCTTCAAAGACAAATATTGACCATACGCTTCTTTTTGTTGCTCCCATAGATTTCAATATGCCGATCTCTTTTGTTTTGTCCATAACTAACATTATCAGCGTGCTTGTGATGTTAAAGGCAGCGACAAGTATTATCAGTGCTTCAATGATAAAAGTAACGATTTTCTCTAAGTTTATCGCAGAAAATAGGTCTTTATGTGCTTCCATCCATGTCATTGTAAAATAGTTAAGACCTATTTCCATTTGAATATCTCGTCTTATCCTATCTGCACGATAGATATTATTAATCTTTACTTCAATTCTATCTACACCATCTCCTGTTTCATAGAGTTCTTGTGCGTCATATAAAGATAGAAATGCGAGAGTGCTATCATAAGTATACATGCCAGAATCATATATTCCGACAACAACAAGCGTTCTGATGACAGGCATAAGCCCGCCCGGTGTTTCCACAAGTCTTGAGATAAGCCTTATAATATCCCCTTCTGATACCTCAAGCCTTCTAGCAACTCCCTTTCCCAATATGATCCCACCAAAAATAGTGTCATTAGTCATGCTTTGTGCGATCTTTATTAAAGGTGAATCAAAATCTAATTTGCCGTGGACGTATTCGCCAATGCCCGTCACTTTCGGCTCAAGCTGTGGATTTATGCCTTTAATTAAGACTCCCATCTGATTATCGCCTTTTGCATCTTGGAGATATGCTTGACGAACAAGTGCAGGGGCAGCCGCCAATACTCCATCAACC
>DTPJ01000602.1 GCA_011334435.1 Candidatus Poribacteria bacterium
CCTTTTTCTATCACAATCTTTGACGCAATATCATATTGCATATCACGCTCCTAACATTTTGTTTCATCGTCATTTTCGTCATTCTCTAACGACTTTAGATATTCATCTAATATCTTTCTGCTTCGTTCAAGCTCGTCTTCAGGCACTAACAGAACTCCCCAATAATAAGTAGACCAAGTGCTTGCAATACCATCATACCAAGGTATTTTAGCAGCTTTTAACACTGCGTCTATTCCGTTATTGACAAGAATGCCCTTCATCATTACCCCAGATACCTCGTCAGGGACTTTTTCAAGCTCTACCATTTCAACATATTCGGTCTCTTCTTTAGGAGGAAGTTCATCAACAAGTAACACTTGGCAATCTGGACATTCCTCAACACCTTCTATATATTCAGCTCTGCACTTTGGACAAAACGGCATTTTTTATCCCTCCCACTTATTGCGTATCTCTTTCATTGTTGCTCTTAGAATAGCCAATTCTTGACTTTGTGATATGTCAAATTCATCAAATTCGTTGTCGCGATAAAAAGTTATTATTTTCTCTATCGCCTCTTCTATTGCATCAATTGCGCCAACAAAATTACCATTATCAGCACATATAAAAGCCTTTGCCCGAGTATTCATCATGATAACATAAGGTCTATATTTTTCTTGCGATAAAGCATCATCTTGCCTTTCGGCGTATTTTTTCATTAGATCAAAGGCACGGAGATTGCGGGCAGTATCTCTCTCCGCGCGAACATAATCCTCAATTTCAAAGAAGCTAATATATCTATGATAGTATTGCAATGCCTCATCTCTCAATCTTTCGCAATCGTGGCTATCAAGTTTAAATCCTGAATCTGTTCCGTATTCCTTTTTATATTCATCTAATAATGATAGATAATGTTCTAACAAAGATTCTTTTCCATAGGGTCTTTTCCCATCTGGTCTTCCATCACATTCCATCTGTAATATACCAAAATCAACTCTAATCTGAATTTTTTCCTTTCCATCTTGACCAATTATCTTTCTTATCTTTTTGGCGTTTGGGTCTTTATCCCATTCCTTGATAATAGGTCCAATATCATCGCTCATATCATCACCTTCTTTAATGATAATTTATAACATCTAATTTTTGCCTTTCCTTTTGCGAATTTCTGCAAGAAGTGATTTATACATTTCGTTATTTGGATCAAGACTAATTGCTTTATTCATTTCTTTTTCTGCCTCATCATACATGCCCTTTCCGTAATAGACAAGGGCAATTGATGCGACAAAATTAGGTTCTCTTTCCATAGACGGATCAAGTTTAAGTGCGATTTGAAATTCAGTCTCGGCTTTATCAAAATCGCCTTTTTCTCGGTAAAGATCGCCCAATACCCCATGATAGACAGCAGTATCAGGTTGCATTTCCAAAAGTTTTTTAAATTGTCCTATTGCGTCATCTAACATGCCTTTTTTGCGATATAAAACACCTAAATTAATATATGCCACTGTGGTCTTTGGGTCAAGTTGTATCGCCTTTTTCATTTCCGCTATTGCTTCATCAGTTTTGCCCTGAGAATCATAGAGTAATCCTATTCCAACGTGTATTTGTGGAAAATCTGGCTTAATACGCAGAAGTTCCTTAAATTCTGCGATGGCTTCGTCTATTTTGCCTTGTCCTTCATATATATATGCAAGATTGCTATGTGCAAGCATAGAGTTTGGATCAATTTCTATCGCCTTTTTAAATTGTTCAATGGCTTTATCTATCTGCCCTTGATTTTGATAAACTGTTCCAAGCTTTATCAAGGCATCAACATCTTTACTATTAGCCTTTACTCTATCTAAAAGCTCTTGCTCATTTATGCCCATCTGTTTTTCGACATGAGTTATAAACCATTTTATATTGTTGTCATTAGGGTTAACATATGCACCTGCTAATAACTTTTTCAATGCGTTTTCATATTCCCCTTTGACATAATACAAATGCCCTTGTATTGCATATTGTGTTCCATCAAAGTTTTGCTGTATTTTTCTCTTTAAAACATCAAACTCCTGAGATGTCTTACCTGCATTAGTAAGATAAGGCAGGATCGTCGTTCTGAAATTCCTCATTCCATCAAGATTTTGGAATGTGGTATTATGCATTTGAGGTCCGAAAAATTCAATCATTGGTCTGTTATCAGTATGTATCCTTCCATTGCCGACATAGGCGTCAATTGTTCTTTCATCCATCATAAACGAATCAAGCAAAACAAACGGATCGTCCATGTTTACTGTTTCAAGATCAGCTTTCACAGCGGGTTTTTCCACCCTTTTGATGAAATCTTGAAGGTCAATGCTTAATTCCTCAGGTGTGCCGATAAGAATAATAAAATCTGGTGTCCATTTATACCATAAAGTTGTATGTGGAAATGACGCTTTAAAAGTCCTTATGATAGTCTTAAAATGTTCCTCTGGCAAGCGATGAAGTGGCACCCATTGACACATTATGCCATTCTCGGTCATTCTCTTTTTGCATAATTCATAAAAATCTTTTGTGTAAAATCCTGCACTGTTTGTGCTGACAAGAGGATGTATTATGCCTGTTGA
>DTPJ01000029.1 GCA_011334435.1 Candidatus Poribacteria bacterium
AAACTGACATGGGAAAAATCACCATCCATAGATGTTTTTAGATATAACATCTATACAGATAACGGAAGCGGGACTATTGATTATTCTAAGATTTTTGACTTTGTTGATGCAAACAGGAATTCATGGGACTCATCATCATTGGGAGAGGGAATATATAAATTCTCAGTCCGAGCGATTGATAGATCGGGCAATGAGGAGACCAATACAGTTATTGTCATCGTTGAAGCTGATTCAGTGAAGCCAGAGCGACCGACTGATGTTAAAGCGACAGCTATATCAGGCGGAAGAATAGAACTGACATGGAGATTGTCCACATCCAGAGATGCTACTGTATATAATATATACTGGGATAACTCACAGGCAAATATAGACTATTCATCACCGATAGCACGTGTCAATGACCCCGGCACAAAATGGGTCTCTGATAAGTTAAGAGATGGCATTATATATAGGTTTGTTGTCAGATGTCAGGATAAAGCAGGGAACGAAGATGATAATACAAACGTAGTCAGTGCAAGAGCAGATGCAGGTCCACCAAGTGCAGTCACAAATCTGACAAGTTCTACTCATAAGATAGATGTATGGTCAAATCAACCGAAAATATCTGTTAGTTGGTCGCCATCTATTGATGTGATAAGCGGACTTGATGGATATTCTATAAGTTGGGACGTAGGCGAAAGGACTTTGCCTGACGAGGTAAAAGATATAGGCGATATAAATCAATTAACTTATGACGCGACAGACCTATTAAAAACTGGCACTGCAAGGATATATTTCCATATCCGACCAGTTGATAAAGTTGGTAATTGGAGCGAATCAGCATCACATTTAGGTCCGTTTTTAATTGACATTCAAGCACCTCAGCCACCAAGTAACCTTATTGCAATATCACAGCCCGGCGGAAAGATAAAGCTAAATTGGAAGGCATCTGAATCAAATGATGTAAGCAAATATAATATATACTGGGACAACAGCACAGGTTCAGTTGATTATTCTAAACCTCTTGCAACAATTGCGGGAACTGGATCGGCAAGTTATGAATGGACTTCGTCTGCATTGACTAACGGAAAAACTTATAACTTCGTTGTCAGAGCAGAAGATCAGGCAACTAATGAAGAGAAAAACTCCAAAATTGTTTCAGCTATCGCAGATGATCAGCCTCCAACGATAATCCATAAGCCGATACAGGCATTGTTAGAGCAAGAAATTATGAGTGTTGATATAATAGCGACAGTTGATGACTCAGGCGGAGTTGATCTTGTAAAACTCTATTATCGTAAACATGGCGACAGCAAATACATGGAAACTGAAATGTCAAAAGAACCTGCAAACGTTTATAGAGGTCAAATACCTTCTTCTATATTATCATCAGTGGGCATAGATTATTACATATCAGCGACAGATAAAGCAGGTAATATGGCATCTAATACAGTTACAACTATATCAGTAGTCAGATCATTGCAGATGCCGATTGATCCTACAAAAGAAAGTGAGATTTTATTGGGTGACGGTTCATCAGTATATTTGCCCGCAGGTGCAGTGCCATCAGGGACAAATATAAACATAACTATCCCAAGCATAGTCCCAGAACCACAAGCAGGTCTAAAAAGACATATAATTTCCAGAGAATTTAGCTTGGATAAGGATTTATTGAAGCCGATAAATGTTACTTTACGATATAGCGATGCAAAGATCATCGGTGAAGATGAATCAAAACTTGCTATGTATCTTTGGGACGGTCAGAGATGGAATCATCTTGCCAATGTGAACGCAAAAGACAATTCCGCGACAATAGCAACGATGAAAACTGGCATATTTAGTATAATTGGTGACTATGATCCGCCTGTCATTAAAGATTTTTCGCCAAAAGGATATGCTGAGCCTGATTCGTTGATAATAGCGAAGGTAGAAGAAAACGGTAGCGGTATTGATATTAAAAAGATTGAGGTCATATTAAACGGTGCAAAGATTGACGTTCCTGATTCTGCGTTCAAAGATAATGTCCTATCATTAGCACCGCCGAAAAAATTTGATCTTGGGCATTATTCACTTCAAATCTCAGTGAAAGACAAGGTTGGAAATCAAGCCAGCGTGTCATCTACATTTGACGTCACAGGAAAACTGACGATGATCAACGTCTATTGTTATCCTAACCCATTTGATCCGAAGATAGGAGCTAACTTTGCATACACATTGACCGAATCTGCGGATACTGTGACGATACGGATATTTGGTATGGATGGAAGGTTGGTAAAAAAGATAGATGGGACGACAAATTTAGGCGAAAATATTGTCAAGTGGGATTGCATAGATGAAGCTGGCGAGCAGATTTTAAACAGCGTCTATATCTGTCAAATTGAGGCGAAAAGCCCAAAGGTAACAGTAGTCCAAACTATCAGAATTGCAGGGTGGGAATAATTCTGAAAAGACAATTGAAGAGGAAATCAAAATGAATAAAAAGACGATCTATGTTTCAAAACTTGGCGACGATTCAGACGGGTCGTCATGGCCTAAGGCTTTCAGGACAATACAAAAGGCACTTGATGCGATCCCA
>DTPJ01000309.1 GCA_011334435.1 Candidatus Poribacteria bacterium
TGATCTGGTCATATTGGATTTAACTATTCATGGCGGTATCGGAGGAAAAGAAACTGTCAGGGATATTTTGGCAATTAACCCAAATGCCAAAGTCATAGTTTCAAGTGGATATTCTGATGACCCTATAATGGCTGATCCGAAAAAATATGGCTTTATATCTGCCATAGCAAAACCATATAAGATTGATGAACTAAACGCTGTTATATCTTGTCTATGACAAATTATTGACATTATTTTTCTGATGTTCGGCTATAGATTCAGACATTAGTTTCGAACAATTTGTTACTCAATTAAATTATCAATAATAGTTAAAGGTTAAAAGTTGACTGATCGCTAATTACTGACTACTGATCGCTATTCTGCAAATATTCAAACTCCTACCCAATCATCAAAAAATAATCCTTGACAATGATAAAATTGTGCAGTAAAATAACTGACTGAATGGTTAGTCAATGACTGACTGGTCAGTTAGTAAATGGTCAGTCAGTCAAAATTATATAGGAGGCAAAAAAGTTGCAGGAGTTATCAAGGAAGGAACGAGAAAAAATCAATAGGCGGAATGAAATACTTCAAGCAGCAAGAAAGGTTTTTGCCAGCAAAGATTATGCTTCTGCCACGATTGATGATATTGCAACGGAAGCAGAGCTATCAAAAGGGACCATATATCTCTATTTTGACAGCAAGGCAGACCTTTTTCTTTCCACATTTGAGATGGGAATGGAGCAGTTAATATCTATAATGCTTGATTCTATATCAACAAACATTGACGATCCGATCGCAGGGATCAAGGATTTGATTAAACGTCAATTAATCTTTTGCGAAGAAAATATTGATCTATTTAAGATTATGTCATCAGAAGCTGCCAAACTTGATCTGCATTGTGAGATGGCGAAAACTGGCAATTTTCATAAGCGAATTATTGACACTATGGTTCAAAGCATAAAAATATTAGCAAATTATATAGAATCTGGTATTAAAATTGGCGTATTCAGGGATATATCTCCAATTGACGCTGCCTTTACCTTGAGATCAATTGTCCAAGGATTTGCTTTCAAATGGGTTATGGAGCCAGAACAAGGAAAACTTAGTGATAAAGCGGAGTTTATATCAACATTGTTTTTGGACGGGTTAAGAAAATAAATATCTAATGGAGGTGGATAGATGGTTGTAAAAATCATCAACTACAACTGGTTGTCTGCAAGTTTATTGGTTTTTCTTTTGGTCATAGTTGGTTCAGTCAATAGTCAACAGATAACATTAACGCTTGAAGAGAGCATAGATACAGCTATGAAGAATAGCTTAATCGTTAGGACTGCGGAAGAGAAAGTAAAATCAGCAGAGCAAAAGGTCAATGAAGCACGTTCTGCGATGATGCCATCTGCATCTATTACAGGAAGCTATACTTATTTAGGCAAAACTGACACTTCGTCGTTTTCGTCGCTTCTTGGCGGTGGAATGGGGTCTTTTGGCGCACCTGCGAAAATTGAGGGAAATGGCTTTGGAGCAATGACAGGACTGCCTTTCACTATTAAAATACCAAAAGATAACTACAATGTCGGGCTTGCAGTTAAGCAACCGTTATTTACTTGGGGGAAAATATTTAACGCCTATAAACAATCAAAACTTGCACTTGAAGCAGAAAAACAAGGTCTTGAAAGTGCAAAACAGCAGGTGATTTTTGACACAACAAAGGCGTTTTATAATGTTTTGTTGGCAGATCAGCTTGTCAAAGTTACAGAAATGGCTGTTGAGCAAGTTCAAGCACATGTCAAAGTCGCACAAGACTTAGTTAATGCAGGTATGGCTACGGATTTTGATCTACTACGAGCAAAAGTCCAATTGGCAAATATAAGGTCACAGTTGATAAAAATGCAAAATATGTCAAAACTGGCAAAAGATGGATTTAAAAATACCATCGGATTAAGTCTTGATGCGGATATTAACTTGAAAGGTGAGATAACATACAGACCTTTAGAGGTAGATTTGGATAGCCTTATAAAAACCGCTATGGACAGACGTCCTGAACTGAAACAACTTGAAATACAAGAGCAGATCGGCGAAAAAATAGTTAGCTTAGCAAAAGCAGGAAACAAACCTAATTTAGCTTTTGTATATAATTATACTTATAAATCAAATGCTGATACCATCAAAGATGTTTTCAGTCAAGATAAATATAAATGGAACAATTCATGGAATTTAACTTTCGCTTTAAGTTTGCCGATATTTGATGGATTTGCCACTCGGGCGAGGGTAAATCAAGCCAAGAGTGCAGTTAATCAGATCAAGATCGGCAAAGAGCAACTTATAAATGGCATAATTTTAGATGTTCGGTCATCATTTATGAGCTTTCAAGAGGCGAAAGAGCTTCTGAAGGTTCAAGACGAAACAGTGCAACAAGCAGAAGAGAGCTTACGCATCGCTAACCTTAGATATAAAAACGGCATGATAACAGGGGTAGAGCTTATGGATGCAGAATTGGCTTTCACGCAAGCACAGACAAATTATTCTAATGCGTTAAATGATTATGTAATAGCCATAGCAAAATTAGAA
>DTPJ01000053.1 GCA_011334435.1 Candidatus Poribacteria bacterium
GCAAACATTTTATCCGCTCTTGGAAATTGCAGAAAATCCGCTGGATATTTGCCCTTAAAGGTAAATTTTGCCTTTTCTGCGGGAGTTAGATAATATGATAGGTCAGTGTTCATAAAATCAACGTTATAGGTGTCATAGATTGGAATTTTATGTAACTGACCATAGGCATCGTGTAGTGCAATATCAAATGCGGAACAGCAGACAAGTCCTGCCAACCATGGCATAAGCTCAGCTAATTCGCTTTTTTGATTATGCTCGTCTAATAGTTTAGGCAACAGAGATGTTTGAAATTGGTATCCTACCTCAATTGGATGACCGAATTCTTTGAAATTTGTCCACTCTTTGGCAAGAGTTATGCAAAAAGATTTAAGCGATTCATGCCTCTCTGAGTATGTTATAGAACTTGGCCAAACCCATTGGACGCTTAGCGGAGTTTCGCCCCAGCCTTCTGCTGACCTGCCATTTCGGTCTTCAACAGTCATCTTAACTCGGGAGCACGTCACAGAAGTTAATGTTTCTGGACCAAATTTCAAAGGCACTCTGGTTTCAACAGGCAGAAAATAGAGAGACACATCTTTTGGGCATACATCAGTTTGTTTTGCCATATATCAAGTCCTTTTAGGGCGATCCCTATTTTATTACTCATCCTGACGCATCATAACGTCTTGGATTATTTTTAACTTTTTCATAAACAGAAAGCGTCTTATCAACGAGGCTATAAGGTTCGTCATCATAGATGATCTCGCTTCCTGTTTCTTTTTTTATTGATTCAACTATATCAGGCAATCGTTCTGTTATTCCACCAGTGCCGACAAGCACTCCGATAGGTTTTCCTTCGTCATAGGCGATGCAGAATTCACCTAATGTCCCAGAACGTCCGCCGACAATGATGATAATATCACAACTTCTGACACCTATAACTTCCCTGCCCATAAGTCCGCTTCCCGTAAATATTAAGACATCCATATATTCTGTTGGGGATTTATATAGTTCTACGTGTTCGCGTAAATCAATGCCGGGAGATATGCCGATAACAAATCCATTAACATCTTTCGCCCCTTTGGAAGCGGCAAATGGCAGACCCGGACAGCCACCAGTTACAAGCACACAACCTCTTTCTGCGATAGCTCTGCCAAGTAAATATGATTTTTCTAAAGCCTGCTTGGACATCTCGCCCCCCGCAGACCCCATAACACCAACCTTGATCTTCAACGTTTCCTCCTATTTTTTGAAATGCTATAATCCATCATAAATTAAGATTACATATATCATTTATCTTTTTTTATAACAACTTTCAATGTTTTTTCCGCTGGATTTAACGCAGTCTTCATCGCCAAATCAATCTGATCAAACATAAATTCATGCGAGATCAGATCAATTAAGGTGACCTCTTTCCTCGCCAATAGATCAATGGCAAGCGGAAATCTATTTCTATAAAGCCTTGACCCATAAATATCAAGTTCTTTTTTGACTATATGTATAGGCGGAATTTGGACTAATGGTGATTTATAGAAGCCTATTATCACTACACGTCCGCGATAAGCAGTAACAGTCCAGCACGTTTTTATCGCTTCTTCTGCACCTGACGCCTCAATGACTAAACTCGCACCTTTTCCATTTGTGATCTCAGCAACTGCTTGTTCAACGTTATCTCTTATCGGATTGATTACATAATCCGCGCCTAAATTTTTCGCTATTTTCAGTTTATCATCGCTAATATCAATGGATATAATTCTCCTTGCACGAATACATTTTGCGACTTTCAGCACACAAAGCCCGATGACGCCAGCTCCGAAAATTACAAGTGTATCCTCAATGGATAACTGCCCTCTACGGGATATTTCAAGGCTAACGCAAAGCGGTTCAATCATAGCTCCCTCTTTTAAGGAAGTTCCGGGAGGCAGTTTGAATACCCTATCGGCATTGATGAGGACTTTCTCTTGGCATGCACCGTCAACATGGACTCCCAAAACTTTCATATCCTCGCAGACATTGTAATCGCCTATCTTGCAAGGTTTACATATTCCGCATGTAACTAATGGCTCAACAGTGACATAATCGCCGGGTTTGACATTTTTTACGCCTTCACCAATCACTGTCACAATGCCAGAAAACTCATGACCTAAAACTCTTGGGAACGTCAATAGCTCATGCTTGCCCTGATAGCTCACCATGTCAGTTCCACATATACCGACGTATTTAACATCTATAATAACGTCATCGGGCTTTGATATTTTTGGTTCATCTATTTCAAGTTCTTTAAATTCATAAGCCTTTGTTAAAAAAGTTGCCTTCATTTTATATCCCCTTAAAGTATTGGAAGATAATCTTTTATTTCTTCGGTCGTTACACGGATACGGTGTTTATTCCATTCTATTTTTTTATTTTCTATAAGTTTGTAAAAGATATGATCTCCAAGCGTTCTTCGGACAAGCTCACTTTTTTCTGTAATAGTTATTGCTTCATATAGGCTTTCTGGAAGCGTTTCAATACCTTCTCTTATTCGCTCTTCTTCCGTCATTTCATAGATGTTTCTTTCTATAGGTTCA
>DTPJ01000508.1 GCA_011334435.1 Candidatus Poribacteria bacterium
ATTTGTCAATGAAAATCCAGAGATAAATGTTATAATACCTCATATAGGCTTCTTAAATGGTGGATATGCCAAGATGCCGATCTTCTTTGATAAGCCTAATGTTTATTTTGATACAGGAACAGCCACATTAGAGGCAATAAAGACTGTTTTAGATAATGTAGGTGCAGAAAGAGTTATTTTTGGGTCAGATGTTTCGGGAACAAGCATGCCTTTCTATAATTATACGAAAGTTGAGCTTGATAAAGTGATGAAACTCGGTTTAGATGAAAATAGCATGTCATTGATACTTTCGGGCAATATTGAAAGGCTTATCCCGCAAAAATTCGTTAAAAAGTGATTGGTGAAATAAAAATGGGAATAAAGGAATTTATAAAAAAAGTCAAGACTGAAAGACACTCTCCTTTATCACAAGGGCTTGAAATTTTAAAGTTCATAGGACCGGGCTTACTTGTTACTGTGGGATTTATTGATCCGGGCAATTGGGCGTCAAATCTCGCAGCAGGGGCGAATTATGGATATAATCTGCTTTGGATGGTAACGCTTTCTACGATCATGCTTATCATATTACAGCATAATGTAGCACATCTTGGGATAGCGACAGGGCTATGTCTATCGGAAGCGACAACAGTTTATATTAAGCCGAGATATTCTAAAATAATTTTGAGTTCAGCGATGATGGCATCTGTATCAACTTCTCTCGCAGAGATTCTCGGTGGTGCAATTGCCCTTAATATGCTTTTCAGTGTGCCAATTAGAGTTGGCTCTGTGCTTGTTATGATATTTGTATTTATAATGCTATATACGAATACCTATAAGCTAATTGAGAGATGGATAATCGCCTTTGTCGCAATAATTGGCTTATCATTTATCTATGAATTAACTCTCGTTGATGTTGAATGGAATTCTGCTGTTGTAGGATGGATAAAGCCTTCTATACCAAATGGGTCTTTACCGATAATTATGAGTGTGCTTGGTGCAGTTGTAATGCCTCATAACCTTTTCCTTCACTCTGAGATAATTCAAAGTAGGCAATGGAATCTTGAAGACGAAAAGATAAAGAAAAGACAATTGAGATATGAGTTTTTGGATACAATATCTTCCATGATTACTGGCTGGGCGATCAATAGTGCCATAATTCTTCTGGCGATAACAACCTTCTATAAAGCAGGCATTGGTGTTACCGAATTACAGCAGGCAAAGAATTTATTAGAGCCTTTGCTGGGCAATCATGCTGCGACGATCTTTGCAATCGCATTACTGTTTTCTGGATTCTCGTCAACGATCACTTCGGGGATGTCCGCAGGCACTATCTTCGCGGGGTTTTATAAAGAGTCATACAATATAAAAGATAGCCATTCTAAAATAGGTGTTATCATATCACTTCTGGGAAGTTGTGCGATTATCTTTTTTATATCAAATCCATTCAAAGGTCTAATAATCTCCCAAATGATCCTTAGCATACAATTGCCTATTACCATTTTTACACAAATTTATCTGACATCATCAGAAAAAGTCATGGGAATTTACAAAAATAAAAAATCCACTATTGTCCTTTTGTATGTTATAGGAGGTGTTGTTACAATATTGAATA
This sequence comes from Candidatus Poribacteria bacterium, assembly GCA_011334435.1. Lineage (GTDB taxonomy): Bacteria > Poribacteria > DTPJ01 > DTPJ01 > DTPJ01 > DTPJ01. Next base: position 1,592 of record DTPJ01000508.1, read on the forward strand.
TTCTGTTATTTATGAGTTTCTTTGGAGTAAACATCTAAAGGGAGGGTAAAAGCAATGAAGATAATAATTATATCTGTGATGTGCTTATTTATATTCACTAATTGCTTATCTGCACAGGTAATTGACGAATTTAATAGCCCAAATTTAGATAAAAAGCTTTGGGAGATGAAAAAAGTCGGCAAAGCGTCTTATGAGGTAAAAGACGGAGTGTTGACAATGTCCTCACCATCAGTTGAAAGCGGTATTATACTTTATCACCCGAGAAACATTGTTGATATGGATATTACCTTTGAAATAAAACTAAATACTGCGGGATTAGTTGACAATATAGTCTGTGGTAGCTTAGCAGAAATAATGGAGCCACAACTAAATGACAATATAAATAATAACCTTGAAGCAAGTTTATTCTTTATTGTTGATAAATGTTATGTTAAACAAGACCCTGTTGTCATTGGACAAAAACCGCCTAATCCTGCGGGAATGGAAGGGCAATATGAAAAAAATGGCTGGAATATTGTTCAGATAACATTCAGCAAATCCAAAGGCAAAGTAACCTTTGTCGTAAATGGAAAAATAATTGGAGAAGTAGATATAAATAAAGATGTTAAACAGAGATTTTTCTTCATAACATCAGACCCTTATACCTCTCATTATACAGGAGAAGTTAAAATAGAATACGTAAAGTTTTCTGGTCCAGGAGCTTTATCATTAGCTGTTGTAAAAACTGACAAACTGGCGACGACGTGGGCAAAGATGAAGATCAATTAAAAATTGCTGGGGATTGATCTTGACATTGAATTATAGTAGATGTTATAATGTGTCTGCTAATAAGAAGTTTCATTGAGACAATAATAGATAGATTCCATAAGGTAAGGGTTATTTTAGGGTTTTTAAGTTGTATAGGCTTAATTTATTTGGGCGTTTGTTCGTCAGGAGGTATCCATAC
>DTPJ01000019.1 GCA_011334435.1 Candidatus Poribacteria bacterium
AAGGGAATAGGCTTTGATAACGTCATACTGCAAGGAAAGAGCCCTGGCCAGCGAGTCAACATACTCAGCGACATCATCCACCACAATTATCTTTTTTAAAGGTTTCATGCCTTAAATTATATAGCAAAAATTATGCCAGAAAAAGCATGATTTTTAAGACAAATATGCCATACCTCCGTGATACTTATGTCACAATAGTGAGTTCGAGATATCACGTTTTCTTAATAAGATGAGGTTAAATATATTATGCTTGTAAAACATATGTTTATAATTTATGACTAATAAATCAGAACATACATTGCCATGAGCTTATAGATTACCTCATGCATCGTGATCAGCGATTGCTGAAAATAAATCTACGCTCATTGTCCCTAAAATCTTTAGAATTATTATTGTTATGCACAAAAAAAAATATTGAAATCTTCTCTTATTTGATTAAACTTAATTAAGTAAATGATAATAACGAGGGGAAATAATATTGAGGTCATCTTAGGAGGAGGCAAACAAATTGATTGATCTTTTAATAGGTTTTATTGAAATTCTGCTTTCTTTGTTACTTGGTATCATCACTGCTTGGTTCGCTTTTAAGATATTTGCCAAATTAACAAAAGATTTAGATGAAATCAACGAAATAAAAAAGAACAACATTGCGGTAGCAATTCTTCTTGGTTCGTCTATTATTTCTGTGGCGCTAGTTGTTAGACAGGCTGTCTATCCGCCTATCTCAAACTTGCAGACTGCTATTAATAAAGGTTTGTTATTCCTTGATGTATTAAAGATAAGTGGCGTCGCTATTCTCTCTGTGTTAATCACGGTTCTGATTTCTTTATTAGCCATTTGGGCTGCTATCCAAACTTTCCTCAAGCTTACAAAAAATATTGATGAGCTAACAGAAATCCGGCGCAATAATATCGCCGTAGCCATCGTTCTCGGATGCTTGATTATCGTCATTGGTCTTTTTTTGGGCCAAGGTATACAAAGCCTGCTTTCCGCTCTTATTCCTATTCCCGCATTTGAAAGAATTCAAATAATGTAAGAAGTATGCAAACAAAGCAAAATTTATTGGCGTATTCAAGATCTTATGCCCTGGTGTTTTGGTCAGCATTATTATTTTTTATTATTTTCAACTCAAAATTGGTTAGTGCCGATTCACCCACAGTGGATCTTTATACAGGAAGAAATTATTCACAGAACGATAAGGTCGTTAGGCGTGAATATAGGTGGGAAGATATTAATAGCGCCCAGGTTATACAGGCCGATCAAGATCAATTCATAATTGATGCCAGAGTCCCACTCAGGAATTTTAGAGTTGAGCTCATGATACCAAGAAGCCAAATTATAGCTGCAGTTAGAGACTTTGGAATTCCTGAAGATTGGCTTCAAATAAAATACAGAAATGAAGAAGAATTAAGAATTAAGAAGAAGATATTAATAAGTCAGGCCGCTGCTAAGGGAATAACTTTTGATCCTAACAGGAATCTTTTCAGCGTTGATTATAAATGGGTTATCTCGAGAAGCCACAACGATGTTCTGGATACCTTTAAAAAATTACTTAGTATCGCCCAAAAAGCTGATTACCGAGACACGAGGAAATTACTCGGTCTATTTGCCTCCTTTGTTCAAAGCCTGGAATATAAACAAATTCCGGTTACAAGAAAAAATGATGATGGAAAATATATTTTTGTGGCAGGAGTAACTATGCCGATTGAAACTCTAGCCAATGGATTCGGAGATTGCGACACAAAATGTCTTTTATTTGGATCACTCCTTTCCCATCTTAAGAATACCAAAATGATATTAGTTCAGGGGGGCAACCATGTTTTCGCTGGCATAAATATCGTGCCAAAACCCGGAGATAGATATGTTCGTATCCGGAACGAAAACTATGTTCTGGTTGAACTTACCAGCCCCTGGCTTTTAGGTCATATCCCTGATGAAAACTGGAGGGGGCTCCGAATGAAGAAGTTTGAAATAATCACGTTATTTTAATCTTGTTGCACCTGTGTGGATACCACTTTCTCTTTTGCATATGAGATATGCCTTGTTAACTTATCATAATTATGATTTCATTTGATCTTTGGGTTATTATCACAGAGGCTGGTAATAATTAACTTTAATTTTCCGCTTTTTTAAATGCGATTTTTCAACTAATGCCAACACTTGGTCTTTAAGCCAAATTATTAAGATCATGTTCTTTTCTTTTCTAATATCCCAAAAATAATTCCATGCATAACAATTATGATTGCAGCTAATATAATGACTTATAAAACTTTCTCGCTTACTTGCAAATTAAGCGCTTTGATTATTGATTTTGAGGTGTTATCAAAAGGCGAGAATGCATCTGGAAAGATAATTCTGAACAGCTAGCCCAAGTTCACAGAAAGGCCAATACTTAATTGATTTGAAAGCCCATGATGAAAACAATGTCTTAGTGGCATTTTGTCTCCTTATAATTTATATACCTTTGCCCATTTTCCAAAATTCCCACTGTATTCACCGATTCGATACCCTCTCCCATTACATGAGGCATAA